>DASSWT010000336.1:0-3534 GCA_035704555.1 Saccharospirillum sp.
GCTTCGGCTACCAAATAGCGGCTGGTACCCAGCCGGGCATTGCTGCCAGCACTGTTCAGCTTGCCGCCAATAACAAAGGTCGGGTCAAAGCCACCCTGGGCCATGACCGAGGCCATCAGCGAGGTCGTGGTGGTTTTGCCATGGGCACCGGCAATGGCGATGCCGTGCCGGTAGCGCATCAGCTCGGCCAGCATTTCAGCCCGGCGAACCACTGGAATACGGCGATCCAGCGCCCATTTTACTTCCGGGTTCAGCGGGTTAATGGCGCTGGACACCACCACCACATCGGCGCCGGCGACGTTGTTTTCGTCGTGGCCGATAAAGACGGTAACGCCCATGGCGGCCAGCCGCTCGGTGGTGACGCTGTCTTTCAGGTCCGAACCGCTGATGGTATAACCCTGGTTGTGCAGCACCTCGGCGATGCCACACATGCCGACACCGCCAATGCCGATAAAGTGAATGCGGCGTATGCGGCGCATTTCGGGAATCGGAAATTCCTGTCCATTGTTCAGATCCAGGCGTGTCATGCCGCGTTCTCCACTGCCAATTCGTTGATCACGGAAACCACACGCTGTGCGGAGTCCCGAATACCACAGCGCCAACTGTTCGTGGCCCGGGCTTTCAATTCTGTTCGGTGGCTGTGCCAGTAAGTCAGGCGTTCTGCCAGCCAGGTGTCGGTAAAATCCGCCTGGTCAATCAATTCGGCGGCCTGTTCATCCACCAGCCATTGCGCATTGCGATATTGCTGTCGGTCCCGGTGCCAGGGATAAGGCACCAGAATGCTGTAGGCACCCACGGCGGCCAGTTCGGACACCGTGGAAGCGCCGCTGCGGCAAACCACCAGATCGGCCCAGGCGTAGGCCTTGGCCATATCATCAATAAATTCGACCACGCTGCCGTCGACGCCGGCAGCGTGGTAACTCGCCAGCGTTGCTTCAACCTTGTCACGACCCGCCTGATGCCAGAGCTCGGGCCGAGCCGCTGGCGACAATTGACCGACCGCCCTGGGAACCACGTCATTCAAAGCCTGAGCGCCCTGACTGCCGCCCATCACCAGCACCCGCAGGCGACGATGCCCGGCCAGGCCACGCTGGGCCGGCTCGGCCAGTGCCAGCAAGACCTGGCGTACCGGGTTGCCAACAACTTCAACATCGCCGGCAAAAGTACCGGGAAAGGCTTGTAAAACCCGGTTCGCACGCCCGGCAAGGCGGGCGTTGGTCAGGCCAGGAATGCCGTTTTGTTCGTGCAATACCAGCGGTACCCGCCGCAACACGGCCGCCAAACCACCCGGAGCCGAGGCGTAACCGCCAAAACCGACCACCACAGCGGGGCGCAACCGGCCCAGCACCGACCAGGCTTGCAGCAGCGCCCGCACCAGGTTCAGCGGCGCCAGCAGTTTGCGCATCAGGCCACCGCCCTGCCAGGCCGAAACCGAGAGCGCATGCAGGTCGTAACCCGCTTTAGGCACCAGCGTCATTTCCATACCCCGGCGCGCGCCCAGCCAACTGACCGCATAGCCGGCATTCTGCAGCGCTTCGGCAACCGCCATTGCCGGGAAAATGTGACCGCCCGTTCCGCCAGCCATAATCAATACCCGTTTCATTTGGCCCCCTTCGCGCTCATGCGCAGGGTTTCGCCGTAGACCCGGTTGACCAGTGCCACCAATGCCATACAGACCAGCAAACTGGTTCCTCCGGCACTCAAAAACGGCAGGGTCAGGCCTTTGGTGGGCAGCAAGCCGGTGTTAACGCCGACGTTGATAAAAATCTGTATCGAAAACAGCATGGCAATGCCATAACTGACAAAGGCACCGAACAAATACCCTTTTTGCTCGGCCAGACGGCCAATGGCAAACATCCGGTAAATCAGGGCCGTAAACAGTGCCAGTACGGTCAGGACTCCGACCAGGCCCAGCTCTTCACCGATAATGGCGAGAATAAAGTCGTTATGTGCTTCCGGCAGGTAGAACAACTTCTGCATGGAATTCCCCAGGCCGACACCGAACCACTCGCCGCGGCCAAAGGCGATCAGAGACTGGGTTAGCTGATAGCCGCTGCCATAAACGTTCTCTTCCGACCAGGGGTCCATAAATGACATCAGTCGTTGCACCCGGTAACTCTGTGCGAAAGCCATCATGGTTACCGCACCTGAGGCAGCCAGCACCGCCAGGAAAAACTGCCCGGCTTTCACCCCGCCCAGAAACAACATGCCGAGAATGGTGCCGATAACCACCACAACGGTGCCGAAATCCGGCTCCAGCAATAGAAGGACCACCATGACCGACATTACCAGCAGCGGCTTGATGAAGCCGGAGAAGCGACTGATCACTTCATCCCGGCGCCGCACCAGATAGGAGGCGACGTACAGAATCATCGCGCCCTTGCCCAGCTCGGAAGGCTGAAACCCCACCGGGCCCAGGTCAATCCAGCGCCAGCTGCCCTTCACTTCCCGGCCAATGCCCGGAATAAGCACCAGTACCAGCAGTACCATGGCCAGCACCAACAGCAACCAGCTGAAGGATTGCCAAAGCCGCAATGGCACCGCGCCAACCAGATAAGCGAAGCCAAAGCCCAGCACCATGTAGATCGCATGCCGCAAGACAAAGTGATGCGGTACACCAAAAGTCTGCTGGCTGACGTCAATGGACGCCGAACCAATCATCACCAGGCCAATCAGTAACAGCGCCAGGCAGGTGCCCAACAATACCCGGTCGGGTTGCCACAGTGGCTGGTAGGCCACGGCCAAACGGTCGGATAATAACGGCAAAGCGTTCGCCTGAGCGGTCATAGGCGCGCCTCCACCCAGGACCGGAACACATCGCCCCGGTGCTGAAAATCATTGAACTGATCAAAGCTGGCACAGGCCGGCGACAGCAATACGATGTCACCGCTAATGGCCTCTGCCTCAGCTCCGGTTAACGCCTGTTCCATGGTGTCCACGCAGTGAACCGTGCTGGCGCTAGCTCCGCTCGACAGCGCTGCCGCGATCTGCGCCTGATCCTGACCAAACACCCAGGACGATTTGCACAACTGGGCGACCGGCTCATTTAGCGAGCTGAAATCCGCCCCTTTGCCCTGGCCACCGAGCAACAGAATCAGACGCCCGGGGTGATCCCGGCCCAGGCCTTCAACGGCGGCCAGGGTGGCACCCACATTGGTGCCCTTGGAATCGTTCACGAACTGCACGCCGTTAATCGAACCGACCGGCTCGCACCGGTGCGGCAACCCTTTAAACTCACGCAGAGCTTCGACAATGGCCTCACGATCCAGGCCAATCGCCTGTGCCAGCGCCATAACGGCCAACGCATTGCTGCGATTATGGCGACCCGGTAAGGCGACTTCGCTCGCCCGAAGCCAGGGTTCCCGGCCACAGGCCAGCCAGGCTTCGCCTTCTTGCTCCACCACCCCGAACTGATTCAGATCAGGCTGACCCAGACCAAACGTAGTCTGAGCGACACCGGTCGGCAGCAGTGGCGAGGTTAAAGCATCGTCCCGATTAAACACCGCGTGACGACAGCCAAAATAAATGCGCTGT
>DASSWT010000338.1:0-7544 GCA_035704555.1 Saccharospirillum sp.
GTGTAGCCCTGAACGGTCGCGGTGGCGTCCATAATACGGTTCTTGACCGCATCATACTGAGCCGGCGGGGCCGCCAGCTGGCCACTTGGGTAAACTTCGACTTCGATCCGGCCGTTGGAATCTGCCTCAACGGCATCGGCCCAGGCCTGTACCACATCGGTGTGAGCTGCAGCGACTGAAGGCCACAGGTGACCAACTCGCAGGGTGACTTCTTCGGCCTGCACAGAGGCGGCCGAGACGGCCATCAGGCCAATCAGGGATGTTGTCTTAACGTGCTTAAGCATAGTTCAGTTACCTCGTTGTTTTTGTAATACACCAGCCCTTGGGCCTGTGTATCCGGCCGGTCTTTCCGGCCAGGCGGCTTCTTACTGCAAGACTTCTGCAAGTTCCAATCGACCGCCGCCGGAATGCTCCGGGAGTGGCCGACCATTGGCACAGAGTGTAATCCAGATCCTGAATTTCGCCTGAACGCTCAGGCAATCTGCAACTGTCCTGATACCAGTATTCACAGCCCGACCCGGGTGAACCAGTTAGTTTTCCTTAACAAGGTATTAGTTTATGTTATAACTTGGTTAAACTTATGTTACATCAAAGGCAGTGGGAGCCGCACATTGCTCGATAAAATCCCCAATCTAAGGCATTTGCGGGCCGTCAGTGAGGTTGCTCGCTCGCGCAGCATCAGCGCGGCGGCCGAGCGGATATTTCTGTCGCAATCGGCGGTAACCCAGGCCATTGGCAAGCTGGAGGCCCGCCTGGGAACAGGGTTGTTCGTGCGCCGCCATAACGGCATGTACCTGACCGACAGCGGCGAGTTGCTGGTGCGCCGGGTCGACCGCTGCATGGCCTTTCTGCGCACCGGGGCCCGGGAAGCGATGCGCATTGCCGATCGCAAGCAGGAGGGCGTGCGTGCCTCGGTTCACCCTTCCGATCAGATGACCAATGCCCATTTGCGGGCGCTGCTGGCGCTGCAAACCGCGACCAGCTACAGCACCGCCGCTCGCTCATTGGGCATTTCGCAACCGGCGGTCTACCGCGCTGCCGGTGAGCTGGAAGGGCTGCTCAACGCCGTTCTGTTTGAAAAAACCAGCATTGGCATCTCCCTCACCCGTGCCGCCCTGCGCCTGGCCCGTTTCGCCTTGCTGGGGCTGCGTGAGCTTGAGCAAGGGTTGTTTGAAGTTCAGGAAATGAAGGGGGCCGATTCCACGCTGATTCGGGTTGGCTCCATGCCGCTGGCGCGTACTTTCCTGTTACCGGCGGCCATCAATCGTATATCCACGCTGAAGCCGGAAATCCGGGTCGACGTGCTCGAAGGCCCTTACGATGACCTGCTGAACCGCTTGTTGCACGGTGAGCTCGACTTGCTGATCGGTGCACTGCGCGACCCGGCACCGAGTTCAGACATTCAACAGGAGCAACTGCTGACCAGTCCGATTTCGGTGGTGGCCCGCAAACAGCACCCCTTGGCGGGGCGCGGCACACTAACGCTCGAAAATCTACACGGCTACCCCTGGGTGGTGCCGCGAGAGGGCACGCCGGCCCGCTCATTGTTCAACCGGTTGATCGCCGCGCAGGACTCGGCTGCGCTCCGAGGTGTGATCGAATGCAGCTCGCAGATCGTGATCCGCGAACTGCTGCTGGGCAGTGACCGCCTGACTTTCATTTCCAGCCACCAGATCGAGCACGAGCAGCAGGAGGGCATTCTGACGGTCTTGAACATCGACATGCCGCCGGTCGAAAGGCCCATCGGCATCACCACGCGCAAAGACTGGCAACCGACCACCACTCAGCGCCTGTTCATTTCCATAGTGCGCTCACTGGCGCAGTCGCTGGCGCAAACTACCCGCATCGTCCGGTAGTATCAGGAGGATCGCGAATTACCGTTCAGCACCAATTGCTGGAAATAGTGATCGCGCACGGACGCAACCTGGGCGTCGATGGCCGCCGTCGTGGTTTGGCCGCCGGCAAAAAACCGGAAGGCGTCAATACCCTGAAACACAAACAGATCGACCCCTGAGAGGGTCGCCGCACCCTGTTGTTCCGCGGCGATCAACAGGTCGGTACGCGCCGGAATATAGACGGCATCGAACACCCATTGGTTGGCGTGCAAGTGATCGGTCCTGATCGGGCAACCTGGATGATTGATGTGACCGACCGGCGTGCAATTGACGATGCCATCGAAACTCGCCATTTGAGTCTCGGCTTCACTGGCCAGCAGCGTTTCGGTTTTAATGCCCTGGCGGTTCAGGTCGAGGCTCAGGGCTGCCCCCCTTGCTGCGTCGCGTTCCACCAAGCCAATCGACGTGACACCCAATGCCCCCAGCGCGCAGGCCACGGCACGACCGACGCCACCGGCACCGATCAGTAACACCCGGCCCGCGGGGCGGTCGTTAAACTGACGACGGTAGGCGCTGATAAAGCCGCTGTAGTCGGTGTTTTCCGCATGTATTTTGCCGTTTTCGAAGATCAGGGTGTTGGAGGAGCCTACCCGCTGAACGCCCTCACTGAGCGTATCGGCCAGGTTGCGGGCGGCTTCCTTGAAGGGAAAGGTTACGTTGCTGCCGCGATAGCCTTCGGCTTGCAAGCGCGCGACCGTGACTGGGAAATCGAAGCCATCATCGCCGAGTGAATCAACCAGATCGTATTGCGTGTCCAGCCCAACCAGGCCGCCCAACCGTCGGTGCAGGTCAGGTGACTGTGATTTGGCGATGCCCTCGCCAATCAATGCCAGTTTCATGGCCAATGTCATGATAAAGGGTCTCCATGGATATCCGCAGCAGGGTTGGCCAGGGCATCCGCCTGTTGCTGGGCGGCGGCACGGACGAAGGCATTGGGTGCACCTAGGCCCTGATAGCCATCGCGTTGCACCAGTTCGAAAAAGAAGGATTGATGATCGGGCCGCACGTAGAGCTGGCGAAACACGCCGGCGCCATCTTCGTCGTACAGCACGGAATGATCCTGCATCCACTGAACCTCGGATTCGCCGAGTTCATAGCGCGCCAATAGATCCCGGTAATAGTTCACCGGAATCGTCAGTGTGGGTGTATGGGCGTCGGCCAGACCTGCCACGGTGGCGGCCATGTCCTGGGTGCGCAGGGCAATGTGCTGCACACCTGAACCGCCCACTTTTTTAACCAGCCGGTTGCTGGTGGTATCCGGCGAGGCACTGGCGTTCAGTGCCAGACGAAAACGGCGGCTCTGGTTCGCTTCACCGCTGTTATGCAGCACCTGGCTCTGGATCAACCCTTTCGGGTCCGTCACATCAAAAGAGGCGGTCGGTTCCAGCGCAAACACTGAACGGTATTGCAGCATCACCGACAGGTAGTCGTGATACGACAGTGACAGGCTCAGGTGGTCGACTTCCAGCACCGGGCCTTCCGGTACCGGCCGGGTATCAACCGTGAATTCGGTATCCCAGATTCGGCTCAGTTGCGAGGCATCGACAATGTAAGCCAGGGAGCCGTCGACGTTGCGCATGGCCGTCATGTCGTGGCTGGCGTTTACATCTTTGGGCTCAACCAGATCGTAACCCAGCTTGCGGGCACGCTTGATGGCCTGGTAGGCGTTATCGACCTGCACACCAAAAGCACTGACCGAGGTGGCTTCGCGCCCGGGTACCCGGCCGGCGAAATCGCGCTCGGTATTGATGACGACGTTCAGATCGTTCATGGCCCAGCGTTCGGCTGATACCTGGGCGTGTTTGCCAACGCAGCGCAAACCCAGGGCGGTCAGATCGGTACGCAAAACATCCGCCCGTTCCGGGTTGATGGCGATCTCGATAAACGCCAGGCGTTCAACCGGTTGCGGTGCTGGTACCGAGCTCTGGTCGGCCATGGTGCGTAACAGCCGGTAAGAATGCATGCCGTCGCGAGCGGTTTGGTCTGAGTGGCCCATGCGAAACACATCGTTAAAAATTTCGTGGGACAGGGCACCGTCGTAGCGGGTCTCACTCAGCATTTCCATAAACTGCTGCATCTGCAATTCACCCTGACCGGGGAAGCAGCGGTAGTGTCGGCTCCAGGAAAGATGGTCCATGGAAAGCCGTGGCGCATCGGCGGTTTGCACCAGAAAAATCCGGTCGCCGGGAATGCTGGCGAGCGTATCCAGTTCGGTTTGGCGAGAGAAAATATGGAAGGTATCGAGCACCAGACCGACGGCCGGATGATCGGCACGGCGCACCACTTCCCAGCTGTCGCGGTAGTCGTGAATATGGGTGCCCCAGGCCAGCGCTTCGAAGGCGACACGCAGGCCACGTTTGGCTGCCCGGTCGCCGAGTTCGGCATAGTCTTCGGCAGCCCGGGCAATGCCCGGTTTGGCATTGGGATGGACCGAGCTGCAGCACATCAGCAGGTCGGTGCCCAGTTCTTCCATTAAATCGAACTTGCGTTCGGCCCGGTCAAAGGCACGCTGGCGGTCCCGGCCTTCGAGCCCTTCAAAATCCCGAAAGGGTTGCAGCGTGACCAGTTTGAGGCACCGGTCGCGAATCAGTTGCCCGGCTTCGCGCGCAGTGCCGTTAAAGGCGGTCAGATCGTTTTCAAAAACCTCGACGCCTTCAAAACCCGCTTCGGCAATGGCGTTTATTTTATCGCGCAGTGCGCCACTCAGGCACACGGTAGCTATGGATGAATACATGGTTAGGCTTCACTCCGTGTTATAGGTAGCCGCTAATGCGCGGCAGGAACGTCACCAGATCAGGCACAAAGGCAATCACGATCAGCACCAGAATTTCGACCAGTAACATCGGCATCAGGCGGCGTACAATGGCCGAAAGTCCGACCCGTGCAACCGAGTCTGCTACAAACAGGCAGAGACCAACCGGCGGTGTGATCAGGCCGATCATCAGGTTGAAAATCACCAGGATGGCGAAATGCACCGGTTCAATGCCGAGCCCGACCGCAATGGGATGCAGAATGGGCACCAGCACCAGAATCGCGGCGATGCCTTCCAGCACCAGGCCCACCAGCAGCAACAGCAACATCACCGCAATCAGAAACATGATTTGCGAATCAATGGTTGCCAGCACCCAGTCGGTAATAATGTTCGGTATGCGGTTGTAGGTAAGCAGCCAGTTGGCAGCCGACACTGCCGCCATAATGATCATGATCACCGCGCTGTCGCGCATGGCCCTGGTAAAGATGCGTGGCAGCTTCGATACCGGAATTGAGCGGTACAGCACCAGCCCTACGATCAGGGCATACACCACGGCAAAGGAGGCCGCTTCGGTTGGGGTTACAACGCCGAGTAAAATGGAACCGATAACCGCAATGGGCATGAACAGCGGAATCAGACCACTAAACACGGCTTTTCGGCGGGTTCCGGGGGCGTGGGTTTTTCGGGTGCCGAAATGACCTGCAAAAAACCATACATAGATCGACAGACCCGTAGCGAGTAACAGACCGGGCACAATACCGGCCATAAACAAGGCCGGAACAGATACACCAGAGACGGTAAGGGCGTAAATAATCACCGGAATACTCGGTGGAATGATCGGACCGATAACCGAAGACGCAGCGGTTAATGCAGCCGCGAAATCGCGCGGGTAGCCTTCTTTCTCCATTTCAGGAATAAACACCCGGCCGAGCGTTGAGGTATCGGCAATGGCAGATCCGGACAGGCCGGCAAAAATGACCGATGCCCAGATATTAACCTGAGCCAAACCGGCTCTCATATGGCCAACCAAGGCATTGGCAAGTGCAATAATGCGCCGGGTAATGCCAGCTTCGTTCATTACTTCACCGGCAAGAATAAACAGCGGTACCGCCAGCAACGGGAACGAATGCAAACCGCCAAACGCTTGTTGGGCGACGATGCGAATGTGGTAGGGAAACTCAGCCCCGATCATAAACACCAGCAGGGTGCCGAGAATAACAAAGGCAAACGGAACACCGATGAGCAGGGTGATTAACAGCAGTGCGTAGATCATGCGTCAGCCTCCGCTTCGGTCATGCCCAGCAGGCGGCAGACGCCCATGGTCAGAGCAGAGATCGATAATAAAACGCCGCCCATCAGGGTGGAGAACTGAAACATCCATAAGGGTAAACCGGTACTGGGCGAGGTGCGGCCGCCCCGGTTGTCGATAAATTCGTAGCCGGAAATGGCAAAGCCGATGCCGACACAGAGTACGAGAACGTCGATCAGAATCAGGTTGTAATGCCGGACCGATGCCGGGAACAAATCGACCAGAATGGAAAAACGTACGTGGCGATCCTGTAAATAAGCCAGGGCCACGCCAAACATAATGCCGTAGATCATGGCGTAAATGGCTGCATCCTCCCCCCAGGTGAGAGAACGACCAGCGGTATAGCGCCAGAACGCATTGGCGAACACAATGGAGAAAACCGTCAGCATCATCAGGCCGGCGCCGGTACCATTGATACCGATCAGCAGACGACGAAACAGGCGAAAGGTTGCGGACATAGTTCAGGCCCCGGAAATGTGGCAGGAAGTGCGACAGAACATCGCGGTGTCAGACCCGTATAAGTGGGTCTGACACCAGAGTAGCGTAAGCGCGGGGATCAGTTGGCGGTGGCGTTATCTACTGCGTCAGCCAGGCGATCGATCCACTCGGCATCATCACCCAGTTCATCACGCAGATAGGCCTGAACGGCTGGTTGTGCAGCGGCACGGAACTTGGCCATCTGTGCATCGGTTGGCTGGGTAACTTCCATGCCCTCTTCGATCAGCTTGGAAACACCTTCGGCGGATCCGAACTGCTGAATGGCACGGCCAACAGTACCGGCGACGATGGCGGCACGTTGCAGCGCAGCCTGATCACTCTCGGACAACGATTGATACAGGTCTTCGTTAATCAGGATATGATCTACACCGTAGACGTGACGATCGAGCGTCAGGTATTTCTGGAACTCGTAGAAGCTGTTGCCATAAATAACCGAGATCGGGTTTTCCTGGCCGTCGACGACACCGGTTGCCAGGGCGGTGGGTACTTCACCCCAGGCGATACCTTGTGGCTCGGCACCCAGGCCACGCACCATTTCCAGATACAGCGGAATGGTTTGTACACGGAACTTCAGGCCTTCCATGTCGGCAGGCGTAGCGATCGGGCGAACCGAGTTGGTGAAGTGGCGGAAGCCGGTTTCACCGTAAGCCAGGGTGCGCAGACCGGTTTGCTCAAGGCAATGATCAGCCAGGGCCTGGCCAAATTCACCGTCCATCACTTCCCAGGCAACCGGGGCTGAAGGGAAGGTGTAGGGAATGTCGGTCACGGCGGCAGCCGGGCAGTAGTTGGCGTAGGAGCCGGAGACCATGGTGATGCTGATGGTGCCGTCCTGAGTGCCTTGTACCAGGTCGTCTTCACTGCCGAGCGAGCCGGCCGGAAACAGGTCGACCGTCATATCGGTTTCGGCTTCCACCAGGTTTTTGAACACCTGACTGGCGGCGCCTTTTTTGGAGGTTGTCCAGTCGTTCGGGTCAACGTGTGCGAATCGCAGGTTTTCGGCGGAGACGGCGCTGGCGGTAATCAGAGCAATGGCCAGGCCGGTAGCCTGAAAGGATAAGCGCTTCATGGTTACTTCCTCTTGTTGTTGTAT
>DASSWT010000035.1:0-8686 GCA_035704555.1 Saccharospirillum sp.
ACCCCTCTGTTGCTGGAGTTTGCTGTCCGCCGCGAAGAAGGTGAGTTTGCCAATAACGGGGCCTTCGTGGCCCGCACCGGAGAGCGCACTGGCCGGTCACCCAAGGACCGGTTCATCGTCAAAGAAGCCGGCAGTCAGGATAACATCGATTGGGGTGCGGTAAACCGGGCTTTTGATTCGGCCCGCTTCGATGCTTTGTGGCAACGTGTCAGCGACCATGTGGCGGATCGTGAGCATTTCGTTGGCCACCTGGAAGTAGGGTCAGCGGTGCAACATAGTGTGCCGATTACCGTCACCACCGAATTGGCCTGGCACCAGGTGTTCGCGCGCAATCTTTTTATTGTTGCAGAGCAATGGAACGCCCAGAACAAAGACAGCTGGCAGGTACTGAACGTGCCCAGCTTTGTCTGTAATCCCGAGCGTGACGGAACTGCCAGTGATGCCGCCTGCATCATTAATTTCGAGCAGCGCAAGGTCCTGATTGCCGGGCTTTACTACGCCGGTGAAATGAAGAAGGCCATGTTTTCGGTGCAGAACTTTCTGTTGCCGGCACAGGATGTACTGCCGATGCATTGCTCGGCCAATGTCGGCGACGATGGCAAAACCACGCTGTTCTTTGGTTTGTCCGGCACCGGTAAGACGACCCTCAGTGCCGACCCGAACCGGTTCCTGATCGGTGACGACGAACACGGCTGGGGCCCTGGTGTGGTGTTCAACATCGAAGGCGGCTGCTACGCCAAATGCATAGACCTGACCGAGAAAAACGAACCGCTGATCTGGAAAGCCATCCGTTTTGGTACCATTCTCGAAAACGTAGTGCTTGATGAGCAACGCGCTCCGGATTACACCGACGACAGCCTGACCCAGAATTCCCGGGCCGCCTACCCACTGGAACACATCGACAAGCGCCAGTTGAGTAACCAGGGCGATGAACCCAATGCTGTGGTATTCCTCACCTGCGATCTGAACGGCGTGCTGCCGCCAGTGTCCAAGCTGAGCAAAGAAGCGGCTGCCTACCATTTTCTCAGTGGTTACACAGCACTGGTCGGTTCGACTGAAATGGGCGCAGGCAAGGGCATTAAAACCACCTTTTCCACCTGTTTTGGCGCCCCCTTCTTCCCGCGCCCGGCCGGCGTTTATGCCGAACTGCTGATGAAACGGGTTGAATCGGCGGGTACCGACGTCTACCTGGTCAACACCGGCTGGACGGGTGGCGCCTACGGTGAAGGCAAGCGTTTCAGCATTCCGGTGACCCGGGCGGTGATTACCGCCATCACCAACGGTGAACTGGCCGGAGTTGAAACCCGCCACATCGACGGGCTGAACCTGGATGTGCCGGTTGCCGTGCCTGGTGTGGATGACGACCTGCTGATTCCGCGCAACACCTGGGCGGACCCCGCTGCCTACGATGCCAAGGCTGCTGCGCTGATTGAGGAGTTCAAAGCAAACTTCACCAAGTACGACGTCTCCGACGCTATTAAAGCGGCCGGTCCGCAAGGCTGACTAAGCGGGGAGGTTAATCGGCCTCCCCCAGTTCCCAAATCCCCTGACAAAGGGTCGATCCCGGCCCTTTTTATTCCTGTTCCCTCCGCTACTTCAACCCACCTCGCGGTTATGCCGGAAGCGCTTGAATCCCTTATAGAATCTGCTTGAAGACAGAGTATCCTCAGTCATGACTGCTCTTGGGCTACCTCTCGGGCCAAATAGGGCCTGTGTAGAGGTACTTGCTTTTTATATGATATAATATTATTAATTTAAGCGTGCTCACGCCCACACACCAACGATCGATTCCGTAATTCCGTACAGGAATTGAGCTACAGAAGAGTTTACTGCATGGCCGTTCTAGAGCGAAATTTAAGTCTTTCCCAGCGTATGACCCAGGAGCTGGGCCGTGCGATTGTCTGCGGTGAGTTCAATGCCAACGAAAGCCTGCCCAGTGAAGCTGTTCTGTGCGAAACCTTTGGTGTCAGCCGCACAGCGGTGCGTGAAGCGGTAAAAATGCTCTCCGCCAAGGGTCTGATTTCCAGCCGCCAGCGCCAGGGTATTCGAATCTTGCCGGAAGAAGAATGGAATATTCTGGATTCCGACCTGCTGCGCTGGTCGCTGGAAAGCAACCCCTCGATGCGGGTGCTTAAAGAATTTCTGCAAATGCGCATCGCGATCGAACCTGAAGCTGCCGCGCTAGCCGCCCGCAATGCCAGGCCGGCAAGTCTGGCGGCGATCCGCGAGGCGCTGGATCGGATGGACCAGGCGAAAAACGGCAGTCCGGAGCAGGCCCTGGAAGCCGACATTGATTTTCACATCAGCATTCTTTACGCCAGTGAAAATCGCTTTTTCATCCGCATGCGGGACTTCACCCGCACGGCGCTTAACGTCAGTATCCGCCACACCAATGTGATCAAAAGCAACCCCAGTGGCGTGGTCAGGGACCACTCTCAGGTCTTCACGGCCATCGAAAGTGGCAATGCCGAGCTGGCCAGAGAGCGCATGCACCTGCTGATCGAAGAAGCTCTGACCTTTATTGAGCAGGAACTGGAGAAGTCGAAGCACTGATTCAGTCTGATAAAGCGTTCGCCATTGAGACGAATGATTTCGCTATTCCGGGCACTAATTACTGAGTGTTTGGTTCTTTTGACGTTTCCAGGTTATCCCTTCTCCTTTCGTTCTGCCATTCGTTCGACCTTTTGAACTTGAATCTCGTTGAGGGCGGTTGACAGTCAATTGAAGACTGTCTAATGTTCTTTGGTGGTATTATAATACAAATAGTTTCTGATATTAGTTCAGCAGACTACTAAAGAACAAAAAAGAAAAGGTAACCAAGATGAGACTGATCCAGTTTTTGACGTCCGACAATCAGCCTGCCCTCGGTCGGGTACTTTCCGAATCTGAAATCCAGGTAGTGGGCACGGTGGGTACGCTTTATGAATTGGCCCAGCGCGCGCTGGCCGAGTCTACCCAGCTTACTGAGCTGGTCGAGCAGCTGGCCACGGATGAACGGGTTGATTACGACCAGTTGGAAAACGAACAACGGTTGCTCGCGCCCTTTGCCCATCCGGACCCGGCCCACCTGTTCGTAACCGGCACTGGTCTTACTCACCTGGGCAGCGCCGACACCCGCGCCAACATGCACGCTAAAACCAGTGGTAAGACCGAGTCTGAACTGACTGACAGCATGAAAATGTTTCAGCAGGGTGTTCAGGGTGGCAAGCCGGAAGACGGAAAAGTCGGTGCCCAGCCCGAATGGTTTTACAAAGGTAACGGCAGCATTGTTGCCGCACCGGGCAAGCCTCTGCAGTCACCGGACTTTGCACTCGACGCCGGTGAAGAACCGGAAATCGCCGGTTGCTACATCAACGACGAAAATGGCCAGCCCTGGCGCATTGGCTTTGCGCTCGGCAACGAATTTTCCGACCACAAAACCGAACGCCAAAACTATTTGTTGCTGGCGCACTCGAAACTCAGACCCTGCTCAGTCGGCCCGGAAATTCTGATTGGTGACTTGCCCGCCGAGGTGCGTGGGCATTCACGCATCGTGCGTAATGGCGAAGTGATTTGGGAAAAACCTTTCCTGAGCGGCGAAAGCAACATGAGCCACAGCCTTGCCAACCTGGAACATCACCACTTCAAATACAGCCTGTTTCGTCAACCTGGCGATGCCCATGTGCACTTCTACGGCACCGCCACTTTGAGCTTTGCCGATGGCATTGAAACTCGTGAAGGGGATGTGTTTGAAATATCAGCCGAAGGCTTTGGGCGCGCACTGCGCAACCCTATTGCCATTGCAGAACCGGCTGGTGAACCTGTGAAAGTACTGTAACGCGACCATAAAAAAGCCCCCGATTGCGGGGGCGAAGGTCGAGGTCGACGCTAAAGTGGTTTAACTTGGGAAATGGAGTTGCTTAGCTCAAGGTTGGGGAATGTGTATCTCATCTGGCGTGCATTCCGCCAGGCCTCGATAAGGTGTTGCATACGCCAGCACATGTCCGGCCATAGGTTCAGCTTTCCTTTGTTGTTCTGTCATGTCTTCCGTAGCGGAAGTCACGAACAGAACATCCAGGTTTGGTCCGCCGAAGGCGACACAGGTGGGTTGGGAGACGGGTAAATCGTGAAGCGCGGTTAGTTCACCTTCAGGACTGAACCGGGCTATACCACTGCCGCCAAAGAGCGCGCACATCAAGTGACCGCTGGCGTCGATGGCTGCGCCGTCCGGCTTGCCACGTGGTACCTTGGCAAACAATTTTGCGCCACTGGGTTCGCCGCTTTCCGGATCAAAGTCGAAGGTTCGAATCTGACCGGTCGGTGTATCGGCGTGGTACATGCGTTTGCCATCCGGGCTCCAGCACAGAGCATTGGGGATGGTCAGGTCGTGGAGCACTGAATGAACACCCGCTTCGTCCAGTCGATAGAGCGTCCCGGTCGGCTCGCGATCACCATGATCCTGCATGGTGCCCGACCAGAAACGACCCTGGCGGTCGACACGGCCATCGTTGAACCGGTTGCCGGGCTTATCGGTCTCCGGTCGGGCGAACCAGGTCAGTTCATTGGTGTCGGGCTGATACAGTGCAAAACCGGAGGCAAAGCTTGCCAGCAACCGAATGGGCTCGGCTGAAAGAATGCCAAAAGCCGTCAGCCGATCCGGTGTTTGCCAGTGTTTCAGTGACCGGCTCTGCCAGTCAAAACGGTAGAGCCGGCTGTTCTGAATGTCGGTCCACCACAGGCTGTTACTTTGGGCGTGCCATTGCACGCCCTCACCCAGGGTGTTGGCAACATCAATCGAGAACAGAAACTCAAGCGAGTCTGTCATGCGGTGTGTCTCCTAGTGACTCTGGCTTGGGTGCCAGTCGGACCGCCGGTGGTGCCTTCTGAAGGTACGCCGTGTACCCATCCATGGGGGCTCGGAGACCGCATCCCTGCGGTCTAACGACCTTCAGCAGACACCACCGGCGGTCCTTGGATCGCAAGTGGTAGACTTATCCTAATTCCGACAAATCCCTACAGCGCACCATCCTGCCACTCACCGTTAACCAGCCGTCTCAGACCCCAGGGGTTGTCATCGCGCAGGGCAGGCGGCAGCAAACTTTGCGGGCTGTTCTGGTAGCAGACCGGGCGAATGAAGCGATCGATGGCGGCAGTACCGACTGAGGTAAAGCGACTGTCGGAGGCGGCCGGGAAGGGGCCGCCGTGCATCATGGCGTCGGTCACTTCCACTCCGGTCGGGAAGTTGTTGAACACAACCCGGCCGACTCGTTGCTCCAACAAGCGGACCAGTTCTTTGGCGTCGGCCAGTTCCGCTTCTGTGCCGTGCAGTGTGCCGGTCAGCTGGCCGGACAAGCGGCTTGCGACCTGCTTGAGTTCGTCTGCATTACGGCATTCCACAACCAGTGAGCAGGGGCCGAATACTTCTTCCTGCAGGGCCGGGTTGGCGATGAAATCTTCGGCTTTCACGGCATACAGGTAAGCCTGGCCACAGAAACCGGTGTCACCATCCTGCGCTTTACCTGCAGATACCTGGCGCACCCCGGGTTGTTTGGCCAACTTGGCAGCACCCGAGGCGTAGCCTTCGGCCACGGCCTGGTTCAGCATCACGCCGGCCGGTTTGTCGGCCAGAGCAGCGCTGGTGGCTTCCATGAAGTTGTTCAGTTCAGGGCCGGCAATGCCGAGTACCAGGCCGGGGTTCACGCAGAACTGGCCGGTGCCCAGGGTCAGCGAACCCACAAAACCTTCGGCAATGTCGGCGGCCGACTTTTTGAGTGCTTCTGGCAAAACGACCAGGGGGTTAATGCTGCCCATCTCGCCAAAGAACGGAATCGGATCCGGGCGATTGCTGGCCAGCTTGTACAGTGCCATGCCCCCGCGGGTCGACCCGGTAAAACCGACCGCTTTTACCTCAGGCGCCGTAACCAGATTGACACCAATTTCATTGCGTTCGCCAGCCAGAAAGCTGAATACTCCGGCGGGCAACTTGCATTTCTGCACTGCGCGGGCCAATGCCTGGGCCACCAGCTCACCGCTGCCAGGGTGAGAGTTATGGCTCTTCACAATTACCGGGCAACCGGCCGCCAATGCAGAGGCGGTATCGCCGCCGGCGGCGGAAAAGGCTAAAGGAAAGTTGGACGAACCGAATACGACGACCGGGCCAATCGCGTGCTTGCAGAATCGAATGTCAGGGCGGGGCATGGGCTGGCGGTCGGGCAGGGCGGTATCGATACGGGCATCGAGGTAATCGCCCTTAACAATGTGTTTGGCGAACATCCGTAACTGGCCACAGGTGCGGCCGCGTTCACCTTCGGCGCGGGCACGGGGGTAGCCAGTTTCGGCGGATACACGGTCGAGCAGTTCGTCGCCGAGCGCCATGATCTCATCGGCGCAGGTTTCCAGAAAACGGCTGCGTTCTTCGGGACTGGTGGCCGCAAAGACGGGTGCTGCTGCTGCCGCAGCGGCCGTGGTTGTTCTGAGTTGTTCTTCGCTGGCGAAGCTGAGTTCCGGAGCGAGTTTTTCACCCGTGGCCGGGTTAATGGCATGGTAGCGGCCACTGTTTCCGGTTTGCCATTCTCCGCCGATCAGTTGTTTGCCTGTTACGCTCATGCGAATCACCTTTTAATTTTGTATTGAATGTCGAGGCGGCTTAGATCCAGCCGCCGTCTACGATGAAGTCCTGTGCGGTGCACATATAGCTGTCGTCCGAGGCCAAAAACAGCGCCATGGCGCAAATGTGCTCTGGCATCAGGGACCCCTTAATGCACTGGCTCTGGTCAATCACCTTCTTGGTGTCTTCATTGACCCAGTTGTTGAGCTGGCGTTCGGTCATCACCCAACCCGGGGTCAGGGTGTTTACCCGAATCCGGTCCGGGCCCATATCGCGTGCCAGGCCCCGGGTCAGCCCCAGTACGGCGGCCTTGGAGGTGGTATAGCCGGTCATGTTGCCCTGGCATTCATGCCAGCTCATGGAACCGAAATTAATAATGGAACCGCCACCCAAACCCTTCATGTGTTCATACACCGCCTGGGCCGCGAAAAACTGAGGTCGCAGATTGATGTTGATGCGTTCGTTCCAGTACTCGGGTGTGACGTCGCGGAAGTCGTGCCGGGTATCCTGAGCGGCGTTGTTGACCAGCACGCCAATGGGCCCAAACCGGTCGCGTACCTCGCTGATGATCGCCCGCAGGCGTTCAACATCGACCAGATCGCAGGAGTAAAAGTGGGCGCTTTCGCGGCCTAGCCCACCGTTGACCTGGTCGGCCAGCTCGCGGGACTCTTCCTCCAGAATATCGACAAACACCACCGTCGCTTCCTGGCTGCAAAAGGCTTCCACAAGGCTGGCGCCAATGCCGGAGCCACCACCGGTTATGAAGACCACCTTGCCCGCCAGGCTGGGGTATGTATTGCTCAGGTTCATATTGTCTCCCGTTAAACCGGATCAGTGTGAATGGCGCGGTACAGCGGCGCCACGGCAGCCCACCAGAAAATCGAAGTCGCAGCCTTCGTCGGCTTGCAATACGCGGTCGCGGTACAGTTCCTGGTAACCACCGGTACGGGCAATGACCTGGTCTGATTGCAGGGCGGCCAGTCGGCTGTTCAGCTCGGCATCGGACACTTCCAGTTCGAGTACGCCGTTTTCGGCATCGAGCCGGATCATGTCGCCATCCTGCACCGCCGCCAGCGGGCCCATGTCCATGGCCTCGGGTGCAACGTGCAGCACCACGGTGCCGAAGGCGGTACCGCTCATGCGTGCATCGGAAATGCGCACCATGTCGGTGATGCCTTTTTTCAGCAACTTCGGGGGCAGCCCCATATTGCCGACTTCTGCCATCCCCGGGTAGCCTTTCGGTCCGCAGTTCTTCAGTACCATGACGCAGGTTTCATCGATGTCCAGATCCGGGTCGTCGATGCGTGCCTTGTAGTGATCGATGTTCTCGAACACCACGGCCCGACCGCGATGGTTCATTAAGGCCGGTGTAGCGGCTGACGGTTTTAAAACAGCGCCCCGCGGTGCCAGGTTGCCACGCAATACGCAGATGCCGCCGTTGCTGACCAGGGGTTTATCGAACGGCAGGATCACGTCGTCGTTATGGCAGGGTGCTTCGCGGTTGTTTTCCCACAGCGTTTTGCCGTTCACGGTCAGTGCATCCCGGTTCAGCAGATCGTGCTCGCCGAGACGGCGCAATACCGCTGGCAGGCCACCGGCGTAATAGAATTCTTCCATCAGATACTGGCCGGAAGGCTGCAGGTTGACCATGGTTGGCACGCCCCGGCCGTGATTCCAGTCTTCCAGGTCCAGATCCACACCGATGCGACCGGCGATGGCCTTGAGGTGAATCACTGCATTGGTCGAGCCACCAATGGCCGCATTGGTGCGAATGGCGTTAATGAAGGCATCCCGGGTCAGAACTTTCGACAGCCGCAGGTCTTCATGAACCATCTCCACGGCCCGCATGCCAGACATATGCGCCAGTACGTAGCGACGTGAATCCACAGCCGGAATGGCTGCATTGTGCGGCAGGCTGGTGCCCAGCGATTCCGCCATACAGGCCATGGTGGAGGCGGTACCCATGGTGTTGCAGGTACCGGCCGAGCGGGACATGCCGGCTTCGGCATCCAGAAATTCATGCAGGCTGATCTTGCCTGCCTTGTACTCTTCGTGCAGGCGCCAGACCAGGGTGCCGGAGCCAACGTCCTTGCCCTGGTG
>DASSWT010000154.1:0-11478 GCA_035704555.1 Saccharospirillum sp.
TCACAAAGAGAATATAGGCTACGTAGAGACCGACCAATACAACACCCGGGACCACAGCTGCCCTGAACAGATCCCCCACAGGCAAGCCCAGAACATCACCCAGAATAATGAGGATGATGGAAGGCGGCACAATTTGCCCCAAAGTACCTGAAGCGCAGATAGTGCCGCAGGCGAGCTTTTTGTCGTATTCATTGGCCAGCATAACCGGCAATGAAATCAGACCCATGGCGACTACGCTAGCACCTACTACACCAGTAGAAGCAGCCAGCAAGGCACCAACCAGAATGGTAGAAATGGCCAGACCACCACGCAACCGGCCAAACAGCCGGCCCATCGCCTCAAGCAGTTGCTCGGCCAGGCGGGTACGCTGCAATACGATGCCCATGTAAATAAACAGAGGTATCGCCATCAATACCGTGTTCTGCATAATGCTCATAATGCGGTAAGGCATAAACGCAAAGAGTTGCGGGCCTTCGGCAATCAAACCAAAGACCAGGGCAACGCCACCAAAGGTGAACGCCACCGGAAAACCAAACAACAACATGAACAAACAGACCAGAAACATCACCATACCGATCATGCCAGACCTCCGGCACCTGTTTGGCCTGCATAGGTAGATTCCCGTGCGAGCACTCTCAGGGCAAAGGTCGCCATACCCAGGCTGGCAACAGCCAGAAAGAAGGAGGACACGGGAATAAGCCCTTTAATGATAAACCGGTACGGCAGGCCACCCGGGTCGGCACTGCCCTCACCCATCCGATAGGCATCGAGCATGTAGTCCCACCCCATCCAGGCAATAAGTGCTGCAATGGGCAGCGCAAAAAAGAGCGCGCCAATAAGGTTGACCCAGGCCTTGCGCGTTTCGCTCCAACCAGAATACAGGATGTCTACCCGTACATGACCATCGGTTCTCATCGCATAGGGGATAGCCATCAGAAAGACAAACGCATACAGATGCCATTCCATTTCCTGCATGCCAATAGAGACTTCATTAAACGCATAGCGGGCGAGCACATCGTAGAAGACATTCAGCATCATCAGGATAAAAGCAACACCCGCCAGCAACCCACATGCTTTCGAGATGGCCCCCAAACCGTTATCCAGAGCAATTAACCAGCGCATAACAATACCTCTTTCCCGAGCTTCAACCCGGACACGTCAGTTTCAAACAGAGACTTTTTTGAACACCACAGAGCCTGACCTTCCAACGAAGGCCGGGCTCCCTATCTTTAACGAAAAATCTATTCTTCCAACTCAGACATGGTGTTCAGGTAGGCGCGCTCGGAGATGTTGGTATAAGCACGTGTTTTTTCCAGGTATTCCTGCTGTGACCGAATGATACGCTGGCCTTGCTCGTTATCTCTGGAATACTCTTCCAGAACCTTCTCATTAGCCGCGACCATGGCTTCGAAAATGTCGTCCGGAAAGGTTCTGATCTGTACGTTTGGATAGTCCTCACTGATTGACGCCCAGGCTTCAGCGTTGGCATGCACAGATTGGGTTAGCATGTCGTAAGAGGCAGTGCGCATGGCGACGCGCAGAATTTCCTGCAGATCAGCAGGCAAGCTCTCCCATACATCCTTGTTGATCAAAAACTGAAGTTCGGTGGCAGGCTCGTGCCAGCCCGTGTAGTAGTAATCGGCAATCTGCTGGAAGCCCAGCCGAAGATCCAATGCCGGCCCAACCCATTCAAGCGCGTCGATGGTATTACGCTCAAGTGCGGTATAGAGCTCACCGGCCGGAATGTTCACCGGGCTTACCCCCACTTCAGCAAACACCTCGCCCGCAAAGCCGGGGATACGCATTTTCAAACCCTGAAGATCTTCCAGAGTTTCGATCTCTTCACGAAACCAGCCGCCCATCTGGTTACCCGTGTTACCCCCCGGGAACGACAGCATGTTATGGGGCTCATACACTTCCTGCATCAGCTCCATACCACCACCATGATAAAACCAGGCCCACTGTTCCTGAGCATTCATGCCAAACGGCATGCTGGTGAAATAAAGGGTGTTTGGTACTTTGCCTTTCCAGTAATAGGACGCAGAGTGGCCCATGTCATACTGGCCTGCCTTAACCATATCAAAAACACCCAGAGGTGCTTTGTGGCGGTTGGCAGAATCAATGCGAATGGTGAGCCGGCCATTGGACATCTTCTCAACCATCTCAGCCATATTTTTGGTGGCATCACCGAAAATCGGGAAGTTCGGCCCCCAAGTTTCAGCCAGTCTAAGGTTATAAGTTTCGTCCTCAGCGTGTGAAAAAGAGGCGAAGAATAGGCCAGACACGGCTGCGGAGACTGCAGCAGCCTTTACAAATTTATTCATTGTCTTATTCCTGTTGTGTTTGTTTTGGGAACGCCGCCCATATCGAGCAGGAACAAAACAATGACAGATCAGCCGTTAACTTTTTATCCGCTTAACTAACCAATTAGAAAAGCAGTTATACGTAGGAAGTCTGCGGTATATACTTAGGCACTTCAAAAATCCGGCTCCCGGTAGTCACGACTTGGGAGCTCCAGCTTCCCAGTTCGGGAGTGCCGCAAACAATTGGCCAAACCGTAAAATTGGTAACCAAATCGCGAGACTAACCGGTTAAACAGCCAGTTCCGACTTCCAGCTCTGTGATGTACTTATCTCCATGGCAAGCCCGGTGATAGTATCGGCGAGGCTGGCATCAATTAGCGCAGGCCTGGAGGCAGTAAAGCGCAGGTTGGGTAATGAGAAGGGAAGATCAACAATAGCCAGGCGATTCTCAGTCAGCTCCTGTCTTACAATGATCGGGGAGAATACGCCAATGCCCGTTTTTGCCATGGCCAGGCGTGCAATGGTCCAGCCGGAACTTGAGCAATACACTCTTGGCTGCTGAATGCCAAGCTCATCCAGCAACAGTTTAAGGTCCCGATATGGAATAGACTCCCGGGCAAACGTCAGTAATACCAGCTCGCTCAAACTTTTTTCGGGTGCTGACAGGCACTGAGCCACCAGGTCAGGATGCGTAATAAAGTTTAGCGGGTACTCACACAGTGTTCTGTTAACGATGTGATCGGATGCAACCGGTCCCATCAAAAAGGCCAGATCCAGCTCGTGGTTGACCAGTTTCTGTGCAAGGCCCGGGGTGCCTTCCACTTCCAGTTCAATGACCATTTGCGGATATTTCAAGGACAGACTATTCAGCAATTCCGGTAGCCAGCTTTGAGCGATTGTCTCTGCAACACCCAAACGGAATATACCGGCGAAGTCATCATCGACCTGGAACTGGTCTAGCACGGACTGGCGCTGCTCCAGCAACGACGCCGCCCGGCGAAACAACTCCCGCCCCTTCAGTGTAGGAATGACCGGCCGATGATCCCGACGTAGAACCTGTTCACCCAGGGCGCTTTCCAGCCGGGCTATTCGCTCTGAAATGGATGGCTGCGTCACATGCAGATGATCTGCGGCCATGCGAAATGACCCCAATTTGACGATCCAGACGAAGGCTTCCAATTCCCGAAACTCTATCATCTATTCCCCCTGCATCCGGACTCCAGCCGGTAACTGTTTGAAAAACGGTAAGAAACCCAAGTTCTGATTGGATTTCAACCAACAGTATCGGAATTTCCTATGTTTTTGTATCCGTATTTTTGATTGGACTTATCATAGTGTGCCGCCCTAACCTTTAAAACAACCACCGTCAAGCCGCACAGAGCATAGAGATGAACCATCGAACGCTACCACCAGGCCGGGCACGCAGCATGATCCGCGAGGGTCATCGATTTACCACCACCAGTGGCATCAGCCTGGGGTACGCGCAGGCCAATATTGTCATTCTCCCCTCCGGGTATGCCGCAGACTTCCATCGCTTCTGCACCCTAAACCGAAAAGCCTGCCCATTACTGTATGTCAGCGAACCAGGCCAGACCGATGCCCCGGCACTGGCTGAGAACCTAGACATACGCACCGATGTTGCTGGCTATCGTATCTACCTCAACGGCGAGCTGACCGGGCAGCGGCCGAGCATCGACGATCTGTGGCGCGAGGACTTCGTCACGTTTTACATAGGCTGCTCCTTTTCGTTTGAAGAAGCCCTGATTTCACATGGAATTCCACTGCGTCATATCGACAACGGCGGTAACGTATCGATGTTCAATACCAACATTCCGCTGCACTCATCAGGGCCTTTTCAGGGGAATGTCGTGGTCAGCTACCGACCGTTGCGACCTGCCGATGCCATTCGTGCCATTCAAATCACTTCGGATATGAGCCAGGTACACGGTGCGCCGGTACATATTGGCAACCCAGCCCAAATTGGCATTGAAGACGTAAGTACTCCGGACTATGGCGATCCGGTTGAAATCCGTGACGGAGAAATTGAAACGTTCTGGGCTTGCGGTGTTTCGCCGCAGGCTGCCCTGACCCGGGCCGGCTTGCCTATTGCCATTACTCATAGCCCAGGCCAAATGCTGATTCTGGACACCCCCAATTGGATGCTTCGCAACGCCTGAACCCACTTTGATCAAGTCGAAGGCTCCACGCCAAACGACGTAAATACCAAGCACGACAGAGGAAAACACCATGAAAACAAGACCAACAATCGTTTCCCAACTGGCACTGGCCACCACTCTCACACTCACGATCAGCAGCGTTCAGGCCGAAACCTCCCTGAATGTTGTAGGTAGCTGGAGCAGCCTTGAGCTGCACCGTGCCTTCGAACAACCCTTCTGGTCTGAGCAATTGCCAGCTGCTACCGACGGGAACATGACCACTAACCTCACTACTCACGACCAGTTGGGCATTCCAGGTGGCGACGTCTATAACCTGCTCTCTGAAGGCCTCTACGACGTTGGCATGACCGTCATGGACTACGCCGTTCAGGATGCCCCGGAAATGGAGGCGCTGGATCTGCCCATGCTCTCCCAGGATGTTGCAACCGCACGAGCCATCGCCGAAGCCTACATGCCAATCGCCAACATGGCTTTTGAAAAACGCTTTAACAGCAAAGTGCTCGCTATCGTTCCTTACCCGCAACAAGTTGTTTTCTGCCGTGATCCGGTCGCTGATCTGGCGGACCTGGAAGGTCGGAATATCCGTGCCAGTGGCCGCAGCACCCTTGAGTTTCTTGAGGCAGCGGGTGCCACCAGTTTGAACATTGCATTCAACGAAGTTCCGGGTGCACTGGATCGCGGTGTCATCGATTGTGCCGTCACCGGCTCCATGTCCGGCTACAGTTCGGCCTGGTACGAAATGGCCGACTACCTCTACACCCTACCCGCCGGTGGCTGGGACTATGTCGTCACCGGCATCAGCCTGGATGCCTGGAACAGTCTGTCTGCGAGCGAGCAATCGGCCTTGGAATCATCGATCCAGTCAGAGTTTGCCGATGCGGTCTGGGCCAACGCTGAAATCGATACTCAACAGGGCGTTGCCTGCCTGACCGGCACGGCAGAATGCACCCGTGGCGAAGCGGCCAGTATGACGCTGGTAATGCCGAATGAAACTGATATTGAACGCTCAAAACAGATTCTGGAAGAAACCGTTCTGCCCAACTGGAGCAGCCGTGTTGACCAGGAGGTTATTGACATGTGGAACGATCAAATCGGTTCCATCGTTAATCTGACTGCCCAACGCTAAACGGCGAGAGGACGAAGCGATGTCAACTGCTATCAGCCGCCTGCTGGACCGTCTCACAGAGCTGGCCAGAACGATTTCTCGCGTCATCGCCTGGTTGCTGGGAGCAATGCTCCTGGCCACCATTCTGTTGATTGCCGTAGAAGTAGTGACCCGTAAACTGTTTGGGCATTCGTTTCGTTTTGTGCATGAATACTCTGGCTATTTACTGGCCATATTCAGTGCCTGGGGCCTGGCCCATACTCTGTTGGAGAGGGCTCACATCCGAATCGATATCCTCTACAACACAGCAAGCCTAACTTTGCAGCGGTGCATGGACCTGTTGTCGATTGTCAGTATGGCGGTGATAGCCCTGTTGATCGCCTTTTATGGCTACCCGCTGTTGGAACGGTCCATCACCAATGGATCCCTGTCCAATACCACTATGTCAACACCCATGTGGATCCCTCACCTGATCTGGTTATCCGGTTACGTCTGGTTTTCTCTGGTGACTTTGTTACTGGTGCTACGAGGCCTGCGCAGTTTTCTGCCTGCCTATCGTGACAAAAAGGATCCTTTGCTGACGGCTGAATTTCACGCCGAGCAACTGTGACCGCCCGTAACCTAACAACAGGTATCGACTATGTTGATTTATCTTTCCATAACCATACTGGTGTTATTGCTGCTCAGCATTCCTGTGGGCGCAACTCTGGTACTGCTGGGCATTGGTGTCGATATTTTCTTCTCGCCTTTTCCCCTGACCAAGGCACTTGGACAAACGTTCTGGTCGGCGGCCAACTCTTTCCTGTTGCTGTCAATCCCGCTGTTTGTTTTGATGGGCCAGTTGATTGTAAAAAGCGGTGTTGCCGCCAAAGCCTATCAAACGCTGGATTATTGGTTGTCATGGCTGCCTGGCGGTCTGTTGCACTCAAACATCGTCACATCCACCTTCTTCTCAGCCACATCAGGGTCTTCTGTTGCCACTGCGGCCACCATTTCCACCGTCGCGCTGCCTCAGCAGAAAGCCCTAAAATATGACCCGCGGTTATTTCTGGGAACCATCGCGGCCGGGGGGACGCTGGGCATTCTGATTCCACCATCGATCAACCTGATCGTCTACGGTTTTCTAACCGAAACATCCATACCAAAGCTATTCGTAGCGGGGTTGATTCCAGGCCTGCTTCTGGCATTGCTGTTTGTCGTCGCCTCTGCAATTCTATGCATGATCAAGCCAGAGTTGGGTGGCCCGTCCAACAAGACCAGCTGGTCTGTAAAGTTCAGGAGCCTGGTCCACCTGCTGCCTCTGTTGTTCCTGTTCGCAATGATCATTGGCTCTATCTATCTGGGCTGGGCAACCCCCACTGAATCAGCTTCAATCGGTGTAGTAGCCGCTTTGCTGCTGGCAGCAGCCTACCGGCAGTTAACCCTGAAAAACCTGCTGTCGGCGCTGGACGAAACCATCAAAACCACGTCGATGATCATGCTCATCATTCTGGCTGCTTCGTTCCTGAATTTCACGCTAAGCGCTGGTGGCATCTCACGTTACCTAACCGACTTTATAACCGCCTTCAATCTGTCAGATTTCCAATTATTGCTACTGGTGCTGTTCATCTTTGTGATGCTGGGTTTTTTTATTGAAACACTCTCACTCATGGTGATTACCATCCCAATCGTAACGCCGTTGCTGTTTGGCGTCGGCTACGACCCGATCTGGTTTGGTATCGTAATGATCATTTTTGTGGAACTGGCGTTGATTACACCACCAGTGGGATTGAACCTGTACATTGTTCAGGCCAATCGGCCAGGCGAGCCTTTCAGTGACGTACTCGTCGGGGTCATTCCCTATATAATTGTTATGTTGCTGATGGCCGCACTGCTGGTGGCATTTCCGCAAATCGCTTTGTGGCTGCCTGATAACATTCAGTAAATCTCTCTGGCGCTACTTAGCGAACGACACTACAGGAATATTGCCTGACACCGATCAGGGCCAGGCAATATTCCGATTATCATCTACCCACTGACTCAGATTGAAAAACCGGTCGAACAGCCGACGTTCCGCTTGTACCCGTTCAACATTGGTAAACTCAAAGTTGACAACGTTGCCCGGACTGCACTGACTCAGGCGGGCGCAATCGAGACTCGCGACGCAGCCGATCTTGGGATACCCGCCGATGGTCTGGCGGTCTTTGAGCAAGACAATGGGTTGGCCATCCGGCGGGATCTGGATGGCACCATAGGCGATTCCTTCAGACGCCAGTTTGCGGCTTTGGGCAGCGACCGCCGGGCCACTAAGCTTATACCCCATGCGATTGATGTCGTTGGAGATTTTATAGTCGGCTGTCTCAAACGTACGCCGAGCCAACACACTGAACTGATCATACTGATAGCCGGGAATGACCTTTACCGTCAGAGGCTTCCGGTAGTCTGGACGGTGCGCCCAGGGAACACAGCGTAACGCCTGTCCGGTCACCGGAATACAGGTAAGCCGGTCGCCTTTTTTCAGCGGCCCACCGTCCAGTCCACCCAGCTGCTCCCGCATCACCACCGATCGGCTGCCAAAATGAGTGGGAGTTTGCCAGCCTCCGGCAA
The DNA here is from genome assembly GCA_035704555.1 of Saccharospirillum sp. Taxonomy (GTDB): domain Bacteria; phylum Pseudomonadota; class Gammaproteobacteria; order Pseudomonadales; family Natronospirillaceae; genus Saccharospirillum. Next base: position 8,172 of record DASSWT010000154.1, read on the forward strand.
CGCCGAGATAGGCGCGCAGACCGGATCGCGCCTGGCCAAAGCGAATCACATCCCCACGCTGCACCCGGTGACTGCACCACAGGTCCAACGCCTGCCCGTTTAGGGTCAGCGGTATGTCGGCACCGGTGATGGCAATAACAGCATCGGCCCCGATCTCGGCTTCGAAATTGCCGAGCAGAATCTCGATACAGGCTGCATTGGCATCGTTCTCCAGCAATTTATTGGCCCAGCGGTAGGCGTGCTCATCAAGCGCGCCGCCTTCCGAAAGGCCCTGCCGAAAATAACCAGAGCGTCCCCCATCCTGAATGGTCGACTGCCAGCCTGGCTGGCGCACGATCAGTTCATTCATCAAGCAGCCCTCCGCGAGTGATAAATTCAGACCGGCTAATGGGCACGAACCGAACCCGGTCACCAACCGACAACAAAGACGCTTGCCCGGTGCTGCACGAGGCGTCGAACATGGGCTGGGGGCTGCGGCCCACTATGTTCCAGCCGCCCGGCGAAGACAACGGATACACCGCTGTTTGGGCGTCGGCGATGCCAACGCTGCCGCGCATCACCTTTTTTCTGGGTGTATTACGTCGCGGGGTCGCTATCCGTTCATCCAGGCGCCCCAGAAAGGCAAAGCCCGGGTTAAACCCAATGGCAAACACCTGGTATTCGCGCCCGGTGTGCACCTCAATCACATCATCAACGGACATCGACTTTTCCCGGGCCAGCGCTTCCAGATCATACCCCACGCTGGGGTCGTACCAGACCGGGATATCCACGAGGCGACCACTAACACCCCGGGATTGCTCAGCCTCTGCAACGCTTAACAGGCGGGTTACAGCGTTAACCATCCACTGACTGTCGACCCGGTTATAATCGTAGAGACACAGTAGCGTCGTATAGGATGGAATAAGGTCAATCAACACCGGGCCGAGATCGGCCCGGATAAGCTCTACCGCCCGGGCAATCACTGGAATCAGTGCTTCATCAATATCCCGGCCAAATTCTACCTGAACGGCGTTTTCGGACACCACACTGACCTGCATCACAACGCCCTCAGGGCATCGCGGACGGCCCTCGAGGCTGCGACCGACTGTTCATTGTCGCCATGGATACAAATCGTATCGGCCTGAAGTTCGAGCCAGCTCCCTCCCTGGGTACGGACCCCTCGGTCGCGGGCAAATGCAACCGCCTGGGCAACGATCGCATCGGCGTCATGCAAGACGCTGCCGGACATTGAGCGCGGTACCAGATTACCGAATTCGTCGTAAGCCCGGTCGGCGAAGACTTCAAATAGCAACGACACGCCGAGGGAGGACGCCAGCCGTTCATGCTCGGCTTTCCGGGCTGTAGCAGCGATCATGACTGTCAGTTGACCATAGTCCCGCCCGGCCTTGAGAACCGTCTCCAGAACGGCCGGATCCCGCATCATGTCGTTATAGAGCGCTCCGTGCGGCTTCACATACTTAACCCGAGTGCCCTGTGCCCGGCACAATCCATCGAGTGCGCCAATCTGGTAAATCAACAAGGCATGAAGTTCTTCCGGCGAGCATGAGAGGGAACGCCGGCCGAAACCGACCAGATCCGGGTAGGCGGGGTGGGCACCGATGTCGACCTGGTGATCGCGGGCCATTGCCACGGTTCTGGCCATAATCAGCGGGTCGGAGGCATGGAAACCACAGGCGATGTTGGCCATGTCGATCAGCGGCATCACCTCGGCATCCCTTCCCATGGTCCAGGCACCAAAGCTTTCACCCAGGTCACAATTCAGTTTCATGCGGCATCCCCTTGTCTGTTGTAGCAGCGGTGGTAGGCGACCGTTAACGGCGCCAGGTACTCTGGAGCGTTACTATACCAACAAAACATTAATGTTTTATCAACGTAAAGTCATTGTTTTGATAGTAGAACAGATTTATCGTAGTTGAAAGTGATGTTTTGTGAGCATCATGAGATCGGTCAATCCAACCGAATCCAATCATTCGAACCGACCAAACACCAGGGAGCTCGCCCGTGGAACCTGAAGACCTGCCACCCATGCCCATTGTCTCGTCCGCGCATTTGTTATCGGAGAAAGGCGCTTCGCTGAGCGAGTACGAATTCGGGCTGATTATCGCTCACAATGCGCTTAATCGCTGGATGATGCACTGCGCCAAAGCCTCCGGTGTCGACTCGCTGGCGCCGCTGGATGTGCTCATCGTGCACAACATCAACCACCGCGAACGGGCCAAGCGTATCGCCGATATTTGCTTTGTACTCAATATCGAAGACACACACACCGTGACCTATTCCGTAAAAAAACTGGTCAAGCTGGGCTTCGTGACAGGTAAAAAGAAAGGAAAGGAAATTTTTTATACGACGACCAAAGCAGGTTCCACGTTTTGCATGACCTACAAGACCCATCGCGAACGCTGCCTGGTCAGTTCATTAAAACAAATGAATCTGGACCCGAACGAGCTGTCAGAACTGGCCAATACGTTGCGAGCACTGTCTGGCATTTACGATCAGGCATCCCGGGCAGCCGCCTCGCTATAGCTGAATGTTAACCTGCAGCGACCGGGTGACGGAAACTCCGGTCGCCCAATATACTCAGTGCGCCTCTTCCCAGGAATCCCCGATACCAATATCAACAATCAGCGGTACATCCAGGCTGGCGCAATGCTGCATGCGCACCCGGACACCGTCGATGACTGCATCCAGTTCCGACTCGGGCACTTCAAATACCAGTTCATCGTGTACCTGCATCACCATTTGCGCCTTGTAGCGGCTGTTGTGTAGCCAGTTGGCCACATCGACCATGGCCATCTTGATGATGTCGGCCGCCGTGCCCTGCATGGGTGCGTTAATGGCGGTGCGTTCGGCGGCGCGTTTGAGCATCTGCTTGCTGGAGTTGATGTCCGGCAAGTAAAGGCGGCGACCGTATACGGTTTCTACATAGCCGGTTTCGGCGGCTTCGGCCCGGGTTTGCTCCATGTATCTGCGCACACCGGGGTAACGTTCAAAATAGGTGTCGACGTAGGTTTTGGCGTCGCCCCGGCTAATGCCCAGTTGCTTGGCCAGACCAAAGGCCGACATGCCGTAGATCAGGCCGAAGTTAATTGCCTTGGCCGAACGGCGCTGTTCAGAGGTCACCTCCGACTCTTTCAGACCCATAATCTCGGCGGCGGTGGCGCTGTGGATGTCTCGCCCTTCCCGGAATGCCTGAATCAGGTTCTCGTCTTGTGACAGGTGCGTCATGATGCGCAGTTCAATTTGCGAGTAATCCGCCGCAACAATTTTGTAACCCTTGGGTGCGACAAAACCGCGCCGAATCGAACGG
>DASSWT010000210.1:0-5500 GCA_035704555.1 Saccharospirillum sp.
TTCGCGACAGCAGCTTGTACACGCGGGAGGTCATCAGATCGGTGTTTTGTTGATGATTGACGGCGGCACGCAGGCGCGACTGGTCTTCAACTTCGACGAATTCGGCAAAGTCTTCGCTGGCTTCCCATAACTGATCGAACAAGTCTTTGGCGATAAAATAAATCAGGGTGTCTTCGATGGCGCGCGCCGGAAAGCGCACCGGCCGGTTCATCAGCAGGCCCCAGTTACCGAAGATATCCCCTTCCGCCAGGCGGTTATAAAGGTCGCCATTGCGCCGGTACAGTTCGACGGCACCGCTGCGGATGACGTGCAAATGCGTCACTTCATCGCCCTGGACCAGGATATCCGACCCAGCCTTGAAGTAGCCTATTTCTATTTGGCTGGCGAGGGTGTTAAGCCATTCATCCGACAACTGGTCGAAGGGGGCAAAGCGTTTGAGCTGGTCGCGTATTTCCAGTTGCTCGACTTCCATCCTCGCCTCCTGTCAGCAGCGTTGGTCGTGTTGTCCTGCCTCGATATTTACCGCCTGCAGCCCCAAATTGAACACGGTTCTGCACCAGGATGCATGGTGTCGCCTCAAACAATGGTTGTCCAACCTCAGTGCCGACCTTTATACTGCGGATATTGAGGTTGTAACCTTTTTGTAAAGGACGCGTTCGGCGGATGTTGACATCACCGGCCAGCGCAGCAGTCAGGTCGTGCGCAGTGAGCGCGATGACAACAAGGATATATGGATATGTCAGATACCCCCAAAGGCCCCGCCACTCCCGGGCTGAGCCCTTCTGATACTCATGATACCGCTATCATGATCGTCGACGACACCAAGTTCAGCAGCGCCATTATTCAGCGCATGCTGGTCAATGCCGGTTTCAGAGACATTCGCATCGCCGACAACGCCATAGACGCGCTGGATGCGCTGAAACAGCGCCCGGCCGAGCTGATGCTGGCCGACTGGCTGATGCCGGGTATGGACGGTCTGGAACTGACGCAACTGGTGCGCGAGCTTGACCGGCGCCGAGGCTGCTTCACTTATGTGATGTTGCTGACCGCCAAGGAAAACGACGGGGCTTTGCAGGAGGCCTTTGCCAAGGGCGTCGACGATTTCATTGGCAAGACTCACCTGAAAACCCAGTTGCTGGCGCGGGTTCATGCCGGTCAGCGGTTGTCGCGGTTACACAATTCCCTGATTTCGCGTGAGCGCCAGTTAAAGGATCAGTTTCGGGCGGTGACCCGCATGAACCGGCTGGATGCGACGACGGGTCTCGGCAATTCACAGCACCTGCGCCACCAGCTGGACCGAACGCTGATCCACATTAAGGGTCGCACCGGGCAAATGGGGCTCATTCTGTGCCGGCTCGATAACCTGGGGGAGATTTCCACTCAGGGTGGGCGGGCATTGCGCAATGAGCTGATTCGTGAAGCCTGTAACCGCCTGACCGAACACACCCGTCCGCTGGACGATACTGCGCGTCTGGGTGAAAACATCATTGGTGTGTTACTGCATGCCACTGGCGGCAATGTCGCCACCCAGAAGCTGATTCGGCGGCTCTATGACGCCTTGTTTGTTAAGGCGTATTCAACGTCATCGGGCTTTGTTTCGCTGACTGGCTGCATTCAACTCGACCTGGCCGATGCGTCCCAGCCATTGCCGGCCTCGGCGGAATGGATGCTGGAGCAGGCGCTGATGCGGCTGCAACAGATTCCGGTAGAACAACGCCATGCCATGCATGTCTGGCAAAACGGCCAAAGCGCTTGATTTGGCTAGTTCGACTTTGTGGCTATCGTCCACGGCGGCTACCGGGTGTGCCCCTGTGGGGTCGGCGTAGATCCATCCATGGAGCCTAGACCGCAGCATCCCTGCTGCGGACTACCCCACAGGGGCGCACCCGGCACCCGCCGCTGGTCACCTCAGTCAATTTCGAAACTTGAGTTAGATGCATCTTAGTCGCCTCTTAACGTGCGCTAGCGTTACCATATGCGCTCACCCAGTAGGGATACGACGATATGGCAACGATACTTCTGATAGGCCCCGGGGCTATCGGCAGCCTGATGGCCTGGTCTCTGCAAGACAGTGCAACTATTAAGGTGTTTGCCCACCGGGCGGGTCTGTCACTGCCCGGTCATGTTGAATCTGATGGGGAAACGCATCGGCTTCAGTGGTCGCTGACCGACTCGCTCGACGGTATTGATGCTGTAATGGTGTGCTGCAAGGCTACTCAGGTTGAACGCGCTACCCTGCCTCTTATTCCAAAACTTTCCGATATTCCCTGGCTGATTCTGTGCAATGGCCTGGGCCCTCAGGCCTGGCTGAGCCAGCAGTTGCCGGGGCAAGTGTTGTGGGCATCGACGACTGAAGGTGCCGGGCGTTTTGGCGCTCGGGTTCGTCATACCGGCCTGGGTGACACCCGGATTGGCAGCCCGGAGTTGTATCCCGTTAATGCCGATACAGAGCGCTGGGGGCGTTGGCTGACCGATCATTCCGGCCAGCTGGAACTGCACTGGGAGGCTGATATCACCACTGTACTGTGGCGAAAACTGGCGATAAACGCGGTTATTAACCCCATTACTGCGGTGCAGCAGTGCCTGAACGGGGAGCTGGCCGGGCCTGAGTGGCAGCAGGAGATTACCGCCCTGTGCAGCGAGATTGAACTCATTGCCCGCGCCTGCGATGTTCAATTGCCAGCCGATCTGGCAGAACGGGTGGTCGCGGTCGCCGCCGCGACTCGCCGTAACCGGTCGTCCATGCTGACCGACATTGCCGCCGGGCGTGAAACCGAGGTGGATGCCATTCTCGGCCCCTTGTTGTGTGCCGCCGACCGGCATGGCCTGTCGGCGCCACGTTTGCAATACTGGTATCAGGCGGTGATCCGCCTGCACCCACTCACTCGCTGACCCAGGAAGCTGCATGGCCTACTCATCACCTACCCTGCTGGGACGTATTCTCTGGTGGTTACTCGGCATCACCGTTGTTAGCAGTCTGAGCATTGGCCTGGTCTTTTTCTCGGGCCAGCATTTACACCCGCTGGTGGTGATGTGTCTGATCGTGGTGATCTCGATACTGGGGTCGGCGGTGCTGTTGCAGATATTCAGGCGGCATTTTCTCAATCCGCTGAACCAGTTGATGCTGGTGTCGAACCAGGTCACCGCGACCTCCAATGTGACGCTGCGGGTGCGAAAACACCACCAGGATGAACTCGGCAAAGTCGTGGATGCGTTCAATGCCATGTTAGACCAGATGGCGCGGCGCGAAACCGACCTGAAAGCCGAGCGGGATCGCGCTACTCTGGCCGGGCAGGAGTCGGAAGCCATGGCTGAAGCGGCTCAGAGAGCTATGCACAAGCTGGAATTCGAGGTTCAGGTGCGTCACCGGGTCGAGCGCCGGCTGACTGAGTTCCAGAACTACCTGAACGCCATCATCAATTCGATGCCGTCGGCCCTGATCGCCGTCGATGAGAAGCTGATTGTGACCCAGTGGAACACCGAGGCGGCAAATATCAGCGGAACCAGGCCCGAGGAGGCCATAGGTCTCTCTTTGCAGGGCGCTTTTCCGTTTCTCGGCCAGCACCAGGATCTGATCTTGCTGGCGCTGACCCGGCATATGGTTCAAAGCCGGCACAACCTGGAGCTGCAGACAGCGGGGCAGCCCATTCGCGTGGATCTGGTGGTCTACCCATTGCAGCAAACCGACTCCCAGGGCGCGGTGATACGTCTCGATGACGTCACCGAGCAGTTCAAACTGGAAGAGGTGATGGTGCAAACCGAAAAGATGATGTCGGTGGGCGGGCTCGCGGCGGGCATGGCCCATGAGATCAACAATCCGCTGGGCGCCATTGTGCAGAATGCCCAGAACATCCAGCGCCGGCTCGACCCGGCGCTGAAACGCAACCGTGAACTGGCCGCGAAACTGGGGCTGGACCTTGAGCTGATGCAGCAGTACCTGGCCTCAAGGGACGTGCCCAAGTTTCTGACCAATATTACCGAGTCCGGTTTGCGCGCCTCGCGCATTGTGACCAACATGCTGCAGTTCAGCCGCGACAGCGACCGGTTGCTACAGCCCTACCCCATCGGTCAGTTGCTGGATCAGGCCATTAACATTGCGCTGAACGATTTCAATCTAAAATCGGGCTATCGTAAACAGCATTTGTTTGTCGATCAGGATTTTCGCTCGCCCGAGGTCGAAGTGCCCTGCGTGATGACCGAGCTTGAGCAGGTGTTGCTGAACCTGATGAAGAACGCGGCCCAGGCCATTCGTGAGCGGTTCGACACTCTGAACGACATCGATGAGGGTATCATCCAGATTCGGCAATACGTGCAGGACGACAACTGTGTGATTGAGGTGGCCGACAACGGCATCGGCATGGATGAAGCAACCCGCAAGCGCATTTTTGAACCTTTCTTTACCACCAAGGACGTGGGTGTGGGCACTGGCCTTGGCTTATCTGTCAGTTTCTTTATCATCACCACTCACCACCATGGCCGGTTGCAGGTGGAATCGACGGTAGGTAAAGGCGCGCGGTTCATACTATCGCTGCCACTGACAGACCCGATGGTGCGCAAGACCCTGCAACAGGCGGACGAAGCAGAGGCTTCACAGGGCCCAGCCCCGGGCGCCGACCAGCCACCCCAATAACAACCAGCAAGGACAGACATCACCATGGGCAACCGACTTTCAAAGATTTATACCCGAACCGGAGACGCCGGAGACACGGGCCTTGGCATGCAGGGCCGTGTTGCCAAAGACAGCGGGCGCATTGCGTCGATGGGTGACATCGACGAGCTGAACAGCCTGGTCGGCTTTCTGATGGTCTGCCTGGGTGACCACCACAGCGAATACCGGATGCTCAGCCAGATCCAGCATGACCTATTTGACCTTGGCGGTGAACTGGCGATGCCCGGCTATGAACTGCTCGATGCGTCGCTGATCAGCGATCTGGAAGACCATATTGACCGCATTAACGAACACCTGCCGCCGCTGAAGAACTTCATTTTGCCCGGCGGCAATGAAGCCGCCAGCCGCTGCCACCTGGCCCGCGCCGCCTGCCGCCGTGCCGAACGGACCCTGGTGGGGTTCAACCGCCAGGAACCAGAGGGGCATGTGCTGGCCCAGCAGTATCTGAACCGCCTGTCGGATCTGTTTTTTGTGCTGGCTCGACAGCTGGCCCGGGCCGATGGATCCCAGGAAGTACTGTGGCAATCCCGTCATAAGAAAAAAGAGGGATGAACAGGATCACAGATTTGAAGCTGGTCGCTAAACATTGCTGCGGTTGTGCCGATAGTCCTATCAGACACTGACAAACCGAGCGTACCGAATGTCCGCCATCATCCTTGGCAAGAATCTGATCAGCGACGATGAACTGATTGAGTTTGCGTTCAGTGACAGCAACTTCAACAACCGCACCGTGCATCAGTTAAAAGCCGATGCCGCCGAGGCGGCGCTGCAGTCGTCGTGGTTGCTGATCCGGATCATGAAGGCGGAACGCATCTACATCAGCCACAAACC
>DASSWT010000234.1:0-9810 GCA_035704555.1 Saccharospirillum sp.
TGGTTACGACCATACTGGTAGTGCTCGAAATAGTCGGTGGTGGTGCCGATAACCCGGTAGCCCCGGTGCGAATCACCCAGCGACAAGGGCACCGTCCAGTCCACAGCTGAATTACGGCGCAGGTCGGTATAGCTTTCCCAACTGATGTTGTTGGTGGCGTTGCCGATGCGGAACACCGAATAGAGCAACAGGTTCAGCGACCCGGTGCGCCCGCCGACGATCAGGTCGGTGCCCGACAGGGTGTTGGAGAAGCTGGCGCGGGTGTCTTCACGCACCCGGTCGACGGTCAGCAGCAAAGTCAAACTAAGCGCGACCATACCCAGCGTCAGCAGGGCGGTAGTACGACGATTCCAGAGGCTGGCCAGAGCGAGACGAATCCAGTTCATGCCGTCGCCTCACTCTGAGCACGGGATTCCGGCGCCAGCTCCAGCTCCTGATCAAACCAGCGGGCCAGATGCCGGTCGTGACTGACAAACACCAGTGCGCTGCCGAGCGCCTGGCACTGGCCGGTCAGCACGTCCATGAAGTTATCCACATTATCCTGGTCGAGCGCCGAGGTCGGTTCATCGGCGATTACCAGCTCCGGCAGGCCCATCAGCGCCCGGGCGGCAGCAACACGCTGCTGCTGGCCAACACTAAGCGCCGAGACGCGCTGATGCCAGAGGGCGTCGGGGATGTTCAGACGGGTCAACCGATCGGCTGCGGCTTCAATCAGACTGTTTGCTTCAGATAACGCTTTGTCGTGACGGCGGCGCGACAGCCGGCAGGGCAGCATGACGTTGTCGATCACCGACAAATAGGGCAGTAGATTAAACTGCTGGAAGATATAACCGATGTGGTCGGCCCGGAAGCGATCCCGCATCTTGCCGGACTGCTGCGACAACGGCTGGTCCAGCACCCGAATCACCCCTTGCGTTGGTACCAACACCCCAGCCAGCAGATTCAGCAGCGTGCTCTTACCGCTGCCACTCGGGCCACGCACAAACAGGCTCGATGCGGCCGGCAGGTGAAGCCGGTCGATATTCAGAGTGTCGTGTTGCTGGCCGGGCCAGCGAAACGCCAGGGACTCAATACTCAGAGCGTCCGACATGGAGGCCTCTAATGGTTGAACAGGGAACAGACCGGGCAACGGCCACGGGGGTGACTGACGCACCCCCAAATATTAAAGCAACCGCACTCAGTTCAGGTCGAGACGGGTATTGGCGGGTGTCAGTTCAGCAGCACCCTGCCCCTGGTCGCCGATGTACTGTACCTGCAAGTCGGTCATATTGGGAAAATGTTCGAACGCCGACACGGTTATCGTACGCAGTGTGTCGAGATTCTCGCAACGATAGGTCCATTCGACAAGCACATCCGAGTGAGCGCTTTCGGCGTGCTCTTCATGATGCTCTTCTTCATGGTCATCGTGGTGCTCCTCAGCGTGGTCATCATGATGCTCGGTCTCATGCTCGTCGTGGTGTTCCTCGGCATGGTCATCATGATGTTCTTCGTGAGCCTCAATACCTTCCCAATTGTCTGCGTCGACGGTATGAGTCACCAGGGCGCACTGAGCCGCTGCCGGTAAATCGAGCACGGCATCCGCGCGATCCAGCACCGCCAGCGCTGATTCAACCTGAGCACGCTGGAGATCATTCGCAGGTGCCTGCTCAAAGCCCACCAGATTGTAGGCGGGCGTATCGAGACTGACGACCAGGGTTTGATTCTCCCCCGCCAGGGTTAACTGTGCGGCGCCATGCTCGTGGGCGCCATGCTGGCGTTCGGTCTCGGCCTGGGCAGCAGTGGCCATTGCGATCAGGCTCAGAGCAAACAGAGTTGGAGTCGGTTTGAATGTCATGCGTGTTTTTCCTTAACAAGTGACCGGTTAACGGGGTTTTGACTATTTAGAGATGTTACAACGTATCATAACCCGATGCCAAGCCCGAATCTGTTTGCATCACCACAGACCCCGGTATACTCGACACTCAGCCTGACCCGGTGTGCCCGTGCTACTCGCTTACGTTAATGCCCTGATACCCGTGCTGTTCTGTGCCGCCCTCGGCTACACCCTGGCGCGCAAAACCAGATTGTTGAACTCGCCCTCGCTGGCCACACTGGTGACTCACATTGGCCTGCCAACGCTAATACTGAGCGCCCTGCTGAGCATGGATGCTGAATTGCTGAGCCTGTCTGACACGCTCTGGGCCATTATTGGCGTTCTGGTGATCAGTGCGCTGCTGGGTGCCGTTCTTTTGCGCGTCAGTGGTCTGGCAATACGTGGCTATTTACCCATGCTGGTCAATCCCAACACCGGCAACCTGGGCATTCCGCTGGTATTTGCCCTGCTGGGCCCGGATGCCCTGATTCACGCCGTTCTCATTTCAACGGTGGTGCAAATCAGCCATTTCACGCTGGGGGTGGGACTGCTGTCGGGCAGTTTCAGTCTGAAGTCGATTCTGCGCAACGGCTCAATTCTGGCACTGATCGCCGGGGTACTCTGGCGCCTGACCGACGCCCCCCGGCCCGAGGCCGTGCTGTCGACGCTGTCACTCCTGTCGGGAATGACGTTACCGATCATGCTGTTGCTTCTGGGCAAATCACTGGCGGGCATCGATGTGCGCCAGCTCGACCGATTGGGCCGCATCATCGGCCTGTCGTTCGCCCGTGTTGCCATTGGCCTAACCGCCGCCCTGCTGGTCTGCCTGGCCCTACCGCTCTCGCCCCTGGTGCAACAAACCCTGCTACTGCAAGCCAGCATGCCGGTCGCGGTGATCAGCTACCTGCTCGCCAGCCACTATAACGGCCCGAAAGACGATATTGCCGCTGTTATTCTGGTTAGCTTGCCCATTTCGCTACTGGCTGTGTTTGGAATACAGCTGCTGTCCTGAGTTGGATAGTCAGTTTTCGCGGGAGCTAAATGTGAGCGTCGGACCAGAGCCACTAACAGACACCCCGCGAAAACTGACAATCCAGCTCAGGACTCTCCTACTCAAACGGATACCGCAGGCCCCACTGCTCCCGCATGCGGTCCATGAGAGCCATGATCGCTACGGTTTCCTGAAGGGGTATCACCGGGCTTTCCCGTTCGCCAGCGCGCAGGCAGCGCACTACTTCGGCTACCTGGTAGACGAAGCCGTTTTCAAACTGGTCGAGCTGTACCGCGGCAATGTCGTCGACCTCGTTGGTGCCGCCATGGTGATGAATGGCGAAGGCACTGCCGGCCTGAAAATCCGGGTATTCGATGTAACCGGTGCTGCCGTAGAGCATGGCCTCCTGCTTCATTTTCAGGTTGAAGCTGGTCGCGATGGAGGCGGTCATGCCGCTGGCGAAGCGGAACTGGTAGGTGGCGCGTTCGTCGACGCCAGTGTCGCTGAACTGACACAAAGACTGGACCTCGACCGGTAGATCTCCCGCCAGGTAACAGACAAAACTGATCGGGTAAATACCCATATCGAGCGTTACGCCGCCGGCCAGGGCCGGGTCGATCAGGCGCGGCCGGTATTTATCGGGCGCAAAGCCGCCGAAGGTGAGGTTCATGTGCTGGACTTCGCCAATCGCCTTGTTCTGCAACCGCTGTTTGAGTTCGATCATGGTGGGCAGAAACCGGGTCCAGATGGCTTCCATCAGAAAAAGCCCCCTGGACTGCGCCAGCTCGACCAGTTTGCGGGCCTGGTCGGCATTGACGGTAAAGGGCTTTTCGATCAGCACCGACTTGCCATGGTTCAGTGCCAGAACGGCGTTGTCGTAATGGAAATTGTGGGTGGTGGCGATGTAGACCACATCAATATCAGTTCGTTCGACCAGGCTCTGGTAGCTGTCATCGGCCATGATGCCAACAGTGCTGGCGAAGGTATCAGCCTTGCCCGGGGTGTTTGAAGCCACCGAGACCAGCACGCTGTCCGGGTCCTGCGCGACCGCGTCGGCGAGTTTGTAGGCGATGTTGCCAGCGCCGAGAATGCCCCAGCGAATGGGTGAAGGTGCCATCTGTTTTCTCCCTGTTGCCCTCGTTATTGTGTCCGTTTGGGCGTGAATTCAGTGTCTTCAGGGCGTAAACTGCGGGCAAATTATGACCTTTGGCCCTGAATCCGGCGTTGTTTTGTGAAAGGCTAACCGCATTTACAAGACATTAGCCTTTAAGGCCGAACCGAGGTCCGTCATGGCCCGATCAATACATACATCATTCAGGATAGATTCTATGTCACCGTTTGTGCGCATTCTCGCCGCCATCATTGGGCTTGCCCTGCTGGTGTTCTTTTTCTGGATCGGGCTGTTTCTGGTGCTGGCGCTGGCCGCCGTGGGCATTGGCCTGGCCATCATCAACGCTGTGAAAATGAAGATAACCGGACGGCCCCTGTTCGCATCGCGCTTCAAAAAGGCCTATGAAGAAGCCCAGCGCCGCCAGGAGCAGGCTACCGGGCGCCGCCCGGGTAACAGAGGGAACCGGGTGATCGAGGGCGAAGTCGTCGATGAAGATGACTCCAATCCGTCTGATCGATCTAACTGATCAGTCAAGATTCTCCGCTTCCTCAATCTTTGCCTTCGGAATCAGCCGGGCGAACGCCAGCCCGAGCTCAAACAACAACCACATCGGCACCGCCAGGATTGTTTGCGAAATGACATCCGGCGGTGTGAGCAGCATGCCAATCACAAAGCAGCCAGTGAAGATGTAGGGGCGCTTGGACGACAGCGCCTCGACCGAGACGATGCCCGCCCGCACCAGAAGAAAGGTTGCGATCGGTATTTCAAAGGCGATTCCGAACGCGAAGAACAGCTTCAGACAGAAGTCGAGCACGTTGCCGATATCCGGCATCAGGTTGATGTTTTCCGGCCCCACCGAGGTGAAGAACCCGAACACCAGCGGCAGCACAACAAAATAGACGAAGCTGACCCCGGCATAGAACAACAACACGCTGGAGATAAACAGCGGAATCGCCACTCGGCGTTCATGCTTGTACAGGGCTGGCGCAATAAAACCCCAGATCTGGTGCAGCAGATACGGCACCGAGATAAACACGGCCAGCACGATGGTCAGTTTCAGCGGCACGAAGAACGGCGAGGTCACGCCGGTAGCGATCAGTTGGCCACTTTCGGGCAGCAGCACTTCCAGTGGCTTGACCAGAATCATGTAGAGGTCGCCAGCCAGGAAGTACAGACCGATAAAGACCACAAAAACAACAGCGATGGAGCGCATCATGCGGTCGCGCAGTTCTTTCAGGTGCGCGACCAGCGGCATGGTGGAATCTTCAGGGTTTTCGGACTTCATCGTCGGGCCTGGTGTCTGAGTGGTTGGGGGCTTCAGAGGTGCTGGAGGCTTTCGGCGTGTCGGCATCCTGGACACGGACTCTGGCAGCCGCGTCATTGTTGACCTTGCGTCTTAGTGCCGCTTCAGCCTGAATATCGCCTTCCAGTTCAGCCTTGGCGGTTTCATTGAGCGCGGACTTGGGGGCAATGGACGGCACCTCGGCATCTTCGCTGTTGTGACTGGGCGCATCCGGCTTCTCGTCATTGTTTTTGAACGTCTGGCCTTTGGTTTCGGCCATGATTTTCTTGTTCAGCTCATCCAGCCGTACTTCCTGTTCAAGCTGGTTTTGCAGGCCGGTCATAAAGCGCCGCGCCTTGCCGACGGTTCGGCCCAGGGTGCGGGCCACGCCCGGCAGACGCTCAGGCCCGATGACCACCATGCCAATGACGGCCAGCAGCATCAATTCGGTAAAACCGATGTCGAACATAATGAGCTCTCAACAGATCAGTAGCGGCCGCCCAGCCGGCAGCCAGGCCATAAAACAGATGTGCGACCCGGTTCAGTGGGCGCTGGTATCGGTTTTCTTGGTGGTTTCCTGCTCGGTTTCAGCAAACTGGGCGTCTTTCTTCTCCAGTGCTGCCTTTTTCTCTTCCTCGGATTTCTTCTCGGAGGCGACGGTTTCCTCGTCGTTCTCGTTCACCGCTTTCTTGAAGCTCTTGATGGCACTGCCCATATCACCACCCAGGCCCTTGAGCCGTTTGGTGCCGAAAATCAGCAGTACGATGGCCAGTACAATCAACAATTGCCAGATAGAAATGCCGCCAAAACCCATGTTGCTACCCTCTTAGGATGGTGTTGTCAGTCTTCGCCTGTCGAAAACCAACCGGTGTTTATAAAGATGCCTGTCTGAACCTTCAGGTCCGTGAAGCATCTAAAAAGATGCTCTATTTGCGCTCAGATCAGGGGGTTAGGTCAAGTGCTCAATCGGTTGAGCGCGATGCCTTCTCCTCCAGGCCCGACAAACCAAACCGCCGCGCCAGCTCGTCGGTGACCTGTTGCGGCGACAAATCCAGCGCTGCCAGCATCACCAGCGTATGAAACCAGAGGTCCGCCGTCTCAGAGATGACTTTGTCGTTCTGGGAGGGATCGGCCGCTGCGTTTTTTGCCGCCAGTATGGTCTCGACGGACTCTTCCCCGACCTTTTCCAGTATTTTGTCGAGCCCCCTGGCGTACAGGGAGGCAACATAGGAATCATCGGCACTGGCACCCTTGCGGGCCTCCAGAGTGTCGGCCAATTGCTGTAGAACGTCCATCATATGACACAACCTTTAACGTTTTGTTGCAGCGATTATTTAATCAGTGGCTATGGTCCGCGTCGGCTACCGGGGATGCCTCTGCGGGGTCGGCGTGAACCCGTCCATGGGGCCTAGACCGCAACATCCTTGTTGCGGACTTCCCCGCAGAGGCATCCCCGGCACCCACCGCTTGCAATGTGCAAACTCCGATCCTGAATTAACTAAGGCCACAGTAATAAAACAGCCCCAACTGCCAACCCGAGCCACTGTCCGGTCGACAAGCTCTGCAGCCAGAGTGCAGGTTGAGGAATCAGGATAACTCCGGCCAATAATAAAGCAGCGCCCAACCGCCGCACAAAACGGCGCTGACCCTGTTTTCGCTCTTTGCGACCGGCTTCCAGCTGGGCGGCGATACGTTGCTCAACGCCGCCAATTTTACGCAGGTTCAGCAATGTATCGTGCACCAAATCCGGCATTTGCGGGGCTTTTGCCAGCCAGCTCGGGCCGTGTTGGCGCAGGGTGTGGATAAAACGCTTGGGGCCGACTTGTTCGCGTACCCAGTTTTCGAGGAACGGCTTGGCGGTGGCCCACAGGTCCAGTTGGGGGTACAGCTGCCGGCCCAGGCCTTCGATGTTCAGCAGGGTTTTCTGCAGTAGCACCAGCTGTGGCTGCACCGTCATGTCGAAGCGCTGAGCCGTCTGGAACAAGCGCACCAGCAGCAGGCCAAACGAAATCTCGGCCAGCGGCTTTTCAAAAATAGGCTCGCAGACGCTGCGAATCGCTGATTCGAACTCGTTGACCCGGGTGTGGGCCGGCACCCAGCCGGATTCGACGTGCAACTCGGCCACTCGGTAATAATCGCGGTTAAAGAAAGCCAGTAGGTTCTGCGCCAGGTAACTTTGATCTTCCCGCGACAGCGAGCCGACGATGCCGCAGTCGATGCCGATGTATTGCGGCGATTCCGGGTGCTCGCGGCTGACAAAGATGTTGCCGGGGTGCATGTCGGCATGGAAGAACGAATCCCGGAATACCTGGGTAAAGAAGATTTCGACGCCGCGCTCGGCCAGCACTTTCATGTTGATGCCGGCGGCGTGCAGCGCTTCGGTGTCCGATACCGGGATGCCGCTGATGCGCTCCATGACCAGCACATTCCTGCGGGTGTAATCCCAATGCACCCAGGGAATGTACAACGAGCCCGATCCCTCAAAATTGCGGCGCAGCGCGGCCATATTGGCGGCTTCGCGCAACAGGTCGAGCTCATCGAGAATGGTGCGGCGGAAGTCTTCGACCACTTCCACCGGGCGCAGGCGGCGGCCGTCTGGAATGGTCATCACCAGCCGGGCCATCAGGTCCAGCAGGCGCAGGTCTTTGCTGATGACTTTGCGAATGCCCGGCCGAATGACCTTGATCACCACCGACTTGCCATCGGGCAAAATTGCGGCATGCACCTGGGCGATGGAGGCTGACGCCATCGGGGTTTCAGAGAACTCGGCAAAGAGGGTACCGACGTTCTCGCCCAGAGCTTCTTCAATGATCCGCTTGGCCTGGCTGCCGGGAAAAGAAGGCACTCTGTCTTGCAGGTAGGCGAGCTCAGTGGCCATTTCGGCAGGCAGCAGGTCGCGCCGGGTCGACAGGATCTGGCCGAATTTCACGAACACCGGCCCCAGGCTTTCCAGCGCCAGGCGCAGGCGCCGGCCTTCACTGCCTTTGGCCGGAATGATCCAGCGCGGCGGGAAGAAATACTGACCAAAGCGCAGCAGCCAGGGCACTTGCTGGTGCTGCAGCAGAGTATCGAGGCGGTAGCGGCTCAGAATCCAGGCGATGCGTATCAGGCGAATCAGCGTCACGAGTGGCCCCGGTTGTCAGAGTCAGCGTCTATTTGCTGGCGCAGGCGCGCAATGCGGGCTCCCAGTCGGTCAGTCGCCAGCCGCGCCTGGTGAACAGCCTGAGTATGCTCGTGCCATAACGACACCGGCACCAGCCACTGGCTTTCTTCGCGCAGAAAATGGCGCACGGTGCGGTCCAGCGAACGCCCCTGCGCTTTGGCCATGCCACCGAAAAAGCGCAGCCCGTCGGCCAGTACATGCGCCGGCAGGTCACCAAGCCGGTCGCCAAGCGCCATTTCCCAGTCGATATCCAGTGTCGACATCACTTCCTGCAAGGTGAAGAAGGTGCGGGTATCGCCCTGAATGTCGATTTGATGGGCCATCATCGCCTGCGCCCGGTCTTCAGCGCGCAGCACGCTGAACAGGTCGCGGGCCTTGCCGCTAACGCGGGCATCGGCGTTAACCGGTGGGTCTGTTGCCAGTGTTATCTGAGCCGTATCCGGTTCGCTGCCAGCATCGATAAACAGCACCAGGGTGATATCCGGCTCGCGCATGGCCAGCACAATGCTGTGCCCGGCCAACCGAGCCAGCCGGCGCTGTGCCTGGGCATCGTACCGCAGGGCATCATTAATCAGCCGCTGCAGCGGCCAGAGCCACAGACTCATGCCTTCACACCCCGGTGCAGCGCGACAATACCGCCGGTCAGGTTGTGGTAACGCACCTGTACCAGGCCGGCGTCTTCCATCATCGATTTCAGCGTGTCCTGATCCGGATGCATCCGGATCGACTCAGCAAGGTACTGATAGCTATCCGGGTCGCCGGTCACGGCGCGGCCAATCAGTGGCAGCGCTTTGAAGGAGTAAACGTCGTAAGCTTTGCTAAGCAAATCATTGCGGGGCTTGGAAAACTCCAGCACCAGCAGCCTGCCGCCCGGTTTCAGAACCCGGTTAAACTCGGCCAGTGCCTTCTCTTTATGAGTCACATTGCGCAACCCAAACGCCATGGTAATAACGTCAAAATGGTTATCCGGGAAGGGCAGGTACTCCGCATTGGCCTGCACTGTTTCCAGATTGCCGGCAATGCCCCGGTCCGCCAGGCGATCACGACCCACTTTCAACATGGAGTCGTTGATATCGGCCAGCACCACCAGGCCATCGGGCCCGACCTTGCGAGCAAAATCGTAACTCAGGTCCCCGGTACCACCGGCAATATCGAGCACCCGATTGCCCCGGCGCACGCCCGAAAGCTCGATGGTGTACTTCTTCCACAAGCGATGCACACCGAACGACATCAAATCGTTCATCAGGTCATATTTGGCGGCAACGGAGTGAAACACGTCGGCCACGCGCTTTTGCTTTTCGCCTGTCGCGACCGTCTGATACCCGAAATGCGTGGTGTCTTCGGGCGTGCCGTTGCCGGATGAGGCTGTGTCTTTCTCTGACATGGAATCTCCGCGGGCCGGTCTGACAGT
>DASSWT010000257.1:0-5277 GCA_035704555.1 Saccharospirillum sp.
CTGGGCGGTGGCTGGTTGCTGACGCTACTGCTGAGTGTCGAACTGGTCTGGTGGGTCGGTACCCTAACCGACCGAAACCCGGCCTGGTGGGTCGTTGCTCAAGTTATAGTGGTTGTGCCGCTGTACTGGCTGGCGCAGCGCGCCAAAGTCTGGCCCTTCACCGCGCATCGAACCCTTTATTCTGTCTGGGCGGGCGTCCCACTGTTGCTGTTCCTGGCAAGCTGGTCACTCTTTATCAGCCCTGCCAGCAGTGGCCGGTTCGAGACGCTGCCTTACTTGCCGTTGCTGAATCCGCTGGACCTGTCCCAGGCGCTGGTGCTATGGACCTGTTTCTACGGTTGGAAAACCCTCTGTGCGGGCACCGACCGCTCTCTGACCATACAACAGGACTGGGCCGGGCTGGCAGTGCTGACATTCGTGTGGCTGAACGCAGTACTGCTGCGCACTCTCCACCACTGGACCGGGCTCAACTGGGCTCCGGACGTCATTATGGCATCAAGCCTGGCCCAGGCTGCCATATCGGTGTTCTGGACTCTGTCTGGCCTGGCCGTAATGGTGCTGGCAACACGCCGGGGCTGGCGACCGGTTTGGCTGGTGGCAGCTGGCCTGCTCGGTATTGTTGTGGCCAAGCTGTTTCTTATCGATATGCGCGATGCCAATACGCTTGAGGGCATCATCGCCTTTATCGTCGTCGGCTTGCTGTTGCTGGTCGTGGGCTATGTGTCGCCGTTACCGCCGAAAGCAAAAGGCGAAACCGAACCGGAGCCGGGCCAGGCATAACCGACCGTGCACCAGCCCGCTCCAAACACAGGGAATCTGAAAGATCCCATAAAAAAACCCTGCCAAAAGCAGGGTTTGTATTCCAGTCGGGGGCAGCCGACGGGGGTTGGACCACAGTACCGGGTTTTCTAAACCGTTTTCGGGTAGACCTGGTAGTGAATACCGGCCATGTCGTGAATGGTGCGTACCACCTGGGCGCTGTAGCCCGCTTCGTTGTCGTACCAGACATAGACCACCGCCCGTTTGCCAGTCACGATGGTCGCGCCGCTGTCGACGATGCCGGTTTTGCGATTGCCGACAAAATCCGAAGAGACCGCTTCTGGCGAGTTGGTGTAGTCGATCTGCTTGTTCAGATCTGAATACAGGGCCACATGACGCAAGTAATCATTCAGATCATCGCGTGTGGTTTCCCGCTCCAGATTCAGATTCAGAATCGCCATTGATACGTTGGGTGTTGGTACCCGGATCGCATTGCCGGTCAGTTTGCCTTCCAGCACCGGTAGGGCTTTGGCAACGGCTTTGGCGGCACCGGTTTCGGTCAGCACCATGTTCAGTGGTGCACTGCGACCACGGCGCTCGCCCTTGTGGAAGTTGTCGATCAGGTTCTGGTCGTTAGTGTAGCTGTGAACCGTCTCGACATGGCCGTTCTCGATGCCGAATTCATCATTCAGTGCTTTCAGAACCGGCGTGATGGCGTTGGTGGTACAGGATGCGGCGGAAACAATGGTATCAGCGTCGGTCAGGGACGCATCGTTGATGCCATGGACGATGTTTTTAATATCGCCCTTGCCCGGCGCAGTCAGCAGAACCCGGCTGGCACCCGGGCAATTCAGGTGCTGGCCAAGGCCGTCGCGGTCGCGCCACATACCGGTGTTGTCGACGACAATGGCGTCGCGTATTCCGTATTGGGTGTAGTCAACCTCAGTCGGCGACTTGGCATAAATAACCTGAATAGCAGTGCCGTTCACCACCAGGGTATTGTGCTCGGCATCGACGGAAATGGTGCCTTCAAAACTGCCATGTACAGAATCACGACGCAGCAGGCTGGCACGCTTGACCAGATCGTCATCGATGCCGCCCGGGCGTACCACAATGGCTCTGAGACGCAGCGGTGAGCCACCGGCTTTCTCAATCAGGATACGGGCCAGCAAGCGACCGATGCGGCCAAAACCGTACAGAACCACATCCTTGGCCGGTGTCTGGTAACGGGCGTTGGCATCGTAGCCATTTTTCAGGTCAGCCAGTTCATCTTCCAGGAAGTGACGCAACGGCGTGCCCATCGCCTGAGACTTGTGCTTGAGCGCCAACTTGCCAATATCAATGTGCGCCGGTGCCAGATTCATTTCGTCAATGATTTCCAGCACGCCCAGAGTCTCATTGATCGACAGTTCATGGCCTTCCACCTGGCGCACAAAGCGGTGGGTTTTTAACAGCTGTATAACAGACTGATTGATAATCTGACGGCCATAGATCGACGTAATCACATTGTTCTTGCGATACAGACGCCCGATGATCGGGATCATGGCTTCAGCCAGGGCTTCCTTTTCCTGCCAGCGCAGCAGGGTCTGATCTATGGCAGCTTGATTCACACTCAGTCCTCTTTCCAGGTGATTGGATCGTTGAGTTCGGACAACCATCCGGGGTTGTCTCGATTAGTCGGTAGTTTGGAATCCCGATATAATCCGGGTTGACGAGGATTCTAGAGAAGGTGGGCAGTCGATTCGAGCTGGTTTGTCAGAAAATAATTGTCAATAAAATCGTGTAATGACGACCAAGATGCCGCTTTGAAAGTTTATTACGACAAAGTGACGAATCATCCGAACCGGGAAGTGGTGAAACACATGCGCTGCACAAGCCAGGCCGGTTAAAAAACGGGCTACAACCCCGGCAATCTGCCTGCGATGCAAAACGGGCTGTCTCTTAACGGCCAATCGCATCTGTGATCATTTGAAAGAGAGTTACGGAATTTTAGTACCGCCGGACAAGAATAAATTTTTCAGCAGCAGGCTATTTTTTTAGGCCGATGAAGCAAACTTAGCCAAATAATGACTCCCTCTCCCGTCCCACGGGAGAGGGCTGGGGAGAGGGTACGCTTCTGGTTTCTCCAAATTCCAATCGAAACCACAGCAGTAACGGCTGCGCCGTCCCCCTCTCTCTGCTCTCTCCCCCAGTGGTGGAGAGAGGACTGGCAGGTTAAGTGCCAGGAGTGATTGGCGCTGGTTAACGGTTTATAGCAACGCTCTACCTTTGTACCAGCGTTATAATGGCTCTATAGTGCGTTCAGGAAACGCTAATGTTGTATACGGAGATAGTCTTTCAATGAGCACCACCCTGTTTGTCGATTCCGCCTGCGATTTGCCTCAGTCGTTTCTTTCCAAATACGACGTGAAAGTGCTGCCGGCGACGATTCTCTATGACGGCCATTCGATGCCCGATTACCGCGACACCGAGAAAACCATTTCACTCTATGAAAGTGGCGTGCTCGATAAAGGCCATGAAAGCGATACAGCCCCGACGTCAGCCCAGACCATCCAAAAGCTGATCGAAAAAGCCATTAAACAGGGCCATCAGGAAATCCTGATCCAAACGGTCAGCCGCACTCGCAGCCCAACCTTCGAGCATGCCACCGAGGCGGCTAACCGGGCGCAAAAAACCGCAGCCAAAAACCAGAAAACCGTATCCATCCGGGTACAGGACAGCCGCACAGTCTTTGCCGGCCAGGGTGTTCTGGCGGCTCATACGGTCGCATTACTTCGCAAAGGGGTGAATGGCACGGCACTGCGCCGCAAGGTAGACAGGCTCAGCTCCCGGGTGCATGCCTATCAGGTACCGGCCGATGTGTTCTATCTACGGGAACGTGCCCGGCGCAAGGGAGACAACAGCATTTCCTGGCTGGGTGCCATCGTCGGCCGGACAATGAACATAGCACCCATCGTGCTGGCACTGGATGATAAAACCTTCCCGATCAAGAAAATCCGCGGGCACGACCTGGCGATCAAAACGCTGCTCGACCACACCACCGAAAAGATTCAGCAGGGCTTGCTGTCGCCCTTTATTTGCGTCAGCTACGCCGGGCACCTGGACGACGTTACCGCCCTGCCCGAGTTCCAGCGACTTCAAGCCGTCGCCCGGGAGCACAAGAATCATGTCATTGTGACGCCCATGTCACTGTCTGGCGGGGTCAACCTGGGGCCACGGACCCTGTCGGTTGCCTTTGCCTGTGAGCATTACAGCTGGCGCTGAGCCTGGGCTATTTATTCAATTTGGGAATTCGCAATAGGCTAGCGACGGTTGGCCGGGCTGCTTTTGCGGGGGTATCTGAGGCATGGATGCCGAAGTTAAGCCTACACGGACGTATTCACGGCGCCCCCGCAGGAGCAGCCCGGCCATCCGTCGCGGGTTCAGGGCGACACAGCCAACCTAAACTATTGGGCCCGGCGAATGGTGTTTCGGCCTTGGTGTTTGGCCTGGTACAAGGCCTGGTCGGCCGCCTCGCTCAGGTCTGAAACGTCCATGCCGTCTTTGTAGGCGGCAACGCCTCCGCTGAATGTCGTTTTCAGGGTACGGCCACCGGCATCGTGTTCGATTCGGGCAAAACCGGCACAGACTTCATTGAGCAACCGCTCGGCATCGTCCAGGCTTGTGTCGGGCAACACCAGTGCAAACTCCTCCCCGCCATAGCGACCGACACTGTCCGTTGCCCGGAATCGCTGACGCAAATACAGGGCCAGTGAGCGGATGATGCGGTCACCCATCGGGTGGCCGTGGTTGTCATTGACGGCTTTGAAATGATCGATATCGATCATCGCAAAACACAACGACTGCTGTTTTTGCTGCGTCTCGGCGATGCCCTGCTTCAACGCCTCGAGAATATTATTGTGATCCAGCAAACCGGTCAGACTGTCGCGAATCATCTGGTCTTTCAGACTGCGATGACGAATGCACCGGTGCCTGACGGTTGCGATCAACACGTCCGGAGCGACCGGCTTGGTCAGAAAGTCGTCGCCGCCCTGATCGATGGCATCCATCTGCTTGCCGATATCCTGCTCGGCCGACAGGTACAGAATGGGCAAAGTGTTGTAGATCGGTTGCTGACGAATGATCCGCGCCACTTCAATGCCGGTGCAACCGGGCATATACATATCCATCAGTACCGCATCCGGCTTGAAGGCCTGCAGCGCATCCAGAACCGTCATCGGGTCGTTGACCGCTAGGGTAATCATGCCGGCCTGGTTCAGGGTCCGTTCGGTGTACAGGCTCTGCGACCGGGAGTCGTCGACCACCAGCACCCGATATGGCCGCTCCGCCCGAAAGTTGTAGACCTTGCTGAGTTCCTGCACCAGCAGGCCAATATCGAGTGCTCCTTCCTGAAAATACACCGCATGGGCGCGCGTGGCTTCAAGGCGCATGCCTATATCCGGCTCAGTAGCCGACTGAAAAAACACCGGTATCGGCTTGCTGAGAATGCTCTGTGCGGCCCGGGCCGCCTGAATGCCA
>DASSWT010000269.1:0-12757 GCA_035704555.1 Saccharospirillum sp.
TGGTTACCGACCAGGTGCACAAGGCGCAGAACATCTCCGCCATGTTGCGCACCGCCGATGCCGTCGGCATTACCACCGTGCATATGGTGCAACCGGCACGGGGCCGTCTGGTCTATCATCATACCGCCGGGGGCAGCTCCCGCTTCGTCACCTCGATCGGTCATCCCAGCATCGAAGATGCGCTGCAAGCCGCCCGCGACAAGGGCCTGAAACTCTATGCCGCCCAATGGTCGGACCGCGCCATCAGTTACCGGGATGCCGACTATACTCAGCCATTCGCACTGGTCATGGGTGCAGAAAAGTACGGATTGAGCGAGACCGCCAGCGCCGCCGCCGACGTGCATCTGACGATTCCGATGATGGGTATGGTGGAGAGTTACAATGTGTCGGTTGCTGCCGCCATCATCCTGCAGGAGGCACTGCATCAACGTCAGGCTGCCGGTCATTATCAGCGCCCGGTAGCAGAAGACGAACACTATCACCGCACCCTGTTTCGCTGGGCACAGCCCAAAATGGCGCGGTATTGTGACCAGAAAGGACTACCCTATCCGGAACTGGATGAAGATGGCGATATGATTCCACCCACCGACGCTGCCTACCGGGGACGCGCATGACCGCCAGCAATGACCAGCCCATCCTCAGTCGCGAGGCGCGCAAAAAAGTCATCGACCGCACCAACTGGATCTGCGTTGCGGTGGATGCTATTGCCTTCGTGATCAAGATCGTGGTCGGCGTCAGCGTCAAATCACCGGCCCTGATCGCCGATGCCATGCACAGCCTCAGCGACCTGGCCGCCGACGTGCCGCTGATTATTCTGGCCAAGGTATCGCATCACGACGCCGATGCTGAACACCCTTACGGTCATGCCCGGTTCGAGACTCTGGGCACCGTTATGCTGGGTGGGCTTTTGTTGGCCATAGCGGCCGGTATCGCTTATGAAAGTATCCAACTGTTTTTCGCCGATACCCGCCAGGAACCCAGCATTGCGGCCCTGATCACCATTATCATCGCCATTGCACTCAAAGAGGGCTTATTTCAGTACGCCATACATCAGTCGCGTAGGGCACGCTCACCATTACTGGAAGCCAACGCCTGGCATGCCCGCTCAGACAGTCTGTCATCTCTGGTGGTACTGGTCGGCGTGGTTGCCACACTGCTCGGTTACCCGACCGTAGAGATCATCGCGGCTGTCGTTGTCGCCGGGCTGATCGGCCATATGGGCATCAGCCTCACCTGGAACGCCCTGCAGGAGCTGGTCGACCGGGGTGTCAACCCGGAACAGCAACAAGCCTTTAAGCAGGTTCTGGCCTCGGTGCCCGGGGTGAAAGATGTGCACATGCTGCGCACCCGAATGATGGGGCCGAGCGTCTTTATTGACGCCCATATTCAGGTAGGCGGGTATCTGAGTGTGTCGGAGGGGCATCAGATCAACGAGTGGGCGCTACGGGCCATCAAGGACAAATTCAACGATGTCACCGACGTTACGTTACACATCGACCACGAACGGGACCTGCCCGATGCGGCAACCGCACCCCTGGCACCCTTGCGCCCGGCGATTGAGAACCTGCTCTACGAGCGTGGCATACACGGCTATGACCGACTGAACATCCACTACCACCGACAAAAAACCACGCTGGAGCTGACGGTCCAGCCCGGTCAATCCATCGATGGCTGGCAGGCGCAATGTGATGCCATCGTAAAGGAAGTGCCCTGGATCGATGCCATCACCCTGAGCACCAGGGTCTTTACCAGCACTATCGATCAATCAGAACGCTGATGCTGTCACGGGTTAGAATATCGCCATTCGGCCCCAGAACTTCAACCGTCCACAGGCCATTCCACTCGGGCACCAGCTCCTTGCTGGAATAGACACGCCAGCGTGGCCCTTCCACCTGGAAAGTAACATCGGCCATGATCTGCCCTTCGTACCGCCAGCGATGCGTCACCTCGGTTCCGGCCAGATCCACCAGTTCAGTAAAAAAATACAGCGGGTTGATATTGCTGGCAGTGGTCAGGTGATCCACCGGCTCGCGGTCAGTGATGCCGCGGGTAAAATGGCTTCTGGCGACATCGGCCAGGGCAGCACCGGAAACAGTAAACACCAGCACGGCGACCATCAGTTTTTTCGTTATTGTCATTATCAACTCCCGCTTGAACAATAGCTGGGCCTGAAGCCCCAGCGTCGGTCAGTTACCCGCGACCTGACCCGGAATGGGAGGCAACGGGGGCACCACTTCTGCATTTTGCGCCCTATGGCGCAACAGATGGTCCATCAACACGATGGCCATCATGGCTTCGGCGATAGGCACAGCGCGTATGCCCACACAGGGATCATGCCGCCCCTTGGTGATCATTTCAATTGGCTCACCGCTGCGGGTAATGCTCTTGCCGGGCACAGTGATGCTCGAGGTCGGTTTCAGTGCAATGTGTGCCTCGATTGCCTGGCCGGTCGAGAGCCCGCCGACAATGCCGCCTGCGTGGTTGCTTAGAAACCCCTCGGGCGACAGTTCATCGCGGTGATGGCTGCCCTTCTGGTTAACCACCTCAAACCCGTCACCAATCTCAACCCCCTTTACCGCATTGATGCTCATCAGGGCGTGGGCAAGGTCTGCATCGAGACGATCGAAAATAGGCTCACCCAGCCCCGGCATCAGGCCGGTTGCGCGCACGCTGATGCGCGCGCCAATGGAATCCCCTTCCTTGCGCAGGGCCTGCATGTAGGCTTCCATTTCCGGTACTTTGTCCGGGTCGGGGCAAAAGAACGGGTTGGTTTCAACGGCAGCCCAATCGATCCGCTCGGCCTTGATCGGTCCGAGCTGACTCAGGTAGCCCTGAATCTGAATACCCTTCTGTGCCAGATACTGCTTGGCGATGGCGCCGGCCGCTACGCGCATGGCCGTTTCCCGCGCTGAACTGCGACCGCCGCCGCGATAATCGCGAAAACCGTACTTCTGATCGTAGCCGTAGTCTGCATGGGCCGGCCGGTAGGTATTCATGATGTCGCTATAATCGTTGCTGCGCTGATTGGTGTTTTCGATCATCAGGCCAATGGGTGTACCTGTGGTACGACCCTCGAACACTCCACTTAGAATGCGCACGGCATCGTCTTCACGGCGCTGCGTGGTGTAGCGGCTGGTGCCCGGCTTGCGCCGGTCCAGATCACGCTGCAGCGTTGCTTCGTTCAGCTCAAGCCCCGGCGGGCAACCATCGACAATGGCACCCAATGCCGGGCCGTGGCTTTCGCCGAAGGTGGTAACCGTGAATAAGGTGCCAAAGGTATTTCCAGACATGAGCGTGTATCACTCCATCAAAACAGGCCCCGTCAAAGGCCAAAAATTACAGAATTGTTGTCAGTAACGGCATTGGTTGCTTGATACCCTTTGCCGGATGATCAGGGGTTATTGTTTGCCCAATAGCCATCAGCCGAAATGCAGCCGGAGTTCAGACGCTGATACCAGAAAAACACCGTGCCCGCCCCGCTCAAATTCGGGCCAGTGCAGGTCCATATCCGGGTAGGCGGTGGTCAGGGCGCCGAAACTGTTGCCGACTTCACACACCAGCCAGCCATCGTCAGTGAGATAATCAGGCGCTTCACGGAGCAATCGATGCACCAGCTCCAGCCCATCGTGCCCGGCCGCCAGCCCCAGCCGTGGTTCATGGTGAAACTCGGCCGGCATGGTATCGAGATCGTCTTCATCGACATAGGGTGGGTTGGCAACGATCAGATCGTACCGCTCACCTTCCAGCGCGGCAAACAGATCGCCCTGATACACCTTAACCTGGAACCCCAGATCTTTTTGATCGATGTTATCGACCGCGATGGAAACGGCTGCCTCACTGAGATCACTCAAATCGACGCTGGCACCGGGAAAGGCGCGCGCCATGGCGATACCAATGCACCCGCTGCCCGTGCACAGATCCAGTATCCGGGTCGGTGCATGCTGCAACCAGGGGCTAAAGTGGGTCTCTATGAGTTCGGCAATGGGGGATCGGGGGATCAGAACGTCCCGGGTGACCCTGAACGGCTCGCCACAAAACCAGGCTTCCTCCAGCAAATACGCCGTTGGTATTCGTTCCAGGCACCGCTGTGCGATCAGCGACCAGAGCAAGTGGCGCTCACGGGGCAACAGGGTTGCCGACAGGATGTCGGCCGGTGCATCCCAATCCAGATTGAGCGCACGCAGGCAGAGAAAGACCGATTCATCCCAGCCAGAATCGAAGCCATGCCCGAAAAAGACCTGGTGGGACTCCATGGCGCTGGCCGCGAAACGCACCCAGTCGCCCAGGCGGGTAAAATACTCAATGCATTCGGTTTGGTCGTCGGTGCTGGATAAGTTGACCGCGCTATCGGTTAAAGCCATGTAAAATCAGGTTCCGAACAGTAAAGGTGTGCTGCAGAGTATACCCCGAGCTGGCGGTTAACTTCAGCCAGTCGTCAAAATTCCCTGACCGGTGATAGCACGCTTAAGCTTCAGAGGCTGCCGGGCAGCGTGAAGGTAGCGACCTGGGTCGGTGCGCCCAGTTCAGGGTCGGCGTCACCGATGCCTGAGAAACGCACGGCATACCCGTTACGTCCGGCCACACCGCGCGACCACTGCATGAATTTATGGCGATCCCATTCGAACTTGTGGTCGGGTTCGCGAAACTCTCCCGGCGCCAGGCCTAGCAAGGGGTTATATTCACGGTTTGGCGTGGTCATGATCAAGCGGTGCGGCCGCATTTGACCAAACACAGCGTGCTCGACTCGGGACAGATCATTCGGCTTAACATGCTCAATGGTTTCCACCATGGCCGCGATATCGAAACCCACCAGACCGGGATGCGGCTCTGCGTAGGTGCCGGCAACCAGCTTGAGCCGGCCGCTGGACAAACTCTCGGCGAACATATTACGCGCCACTGCCAGGCCCACCCCCGAGGATTCCAGGCCGACAATGTACTCGAAATACGGATCGCCGATCAGCCGGACCAGCAAGGCACCCGAGCCACACCCCAGGTCCAGAACACGTCGCGCACCGCTTTTTCGGATCTGCCGGTGAACACTGTCGAGGCGCTCCTCGTGCAACGGCGATGTACCGGGTACGGCGTTTGAAAGTCCGGCTAAATTCAAGATTAATACGCTCCCGAAGGTTTCAGTTTAGTCGCTTCCGTGTGTGAATCCGTTTTGTCTGCCGGTTCAATATCGAGCCGGGTGCGAAGCCACCGGGCCAGCGGCTGCGGGTTTTCCATATGAGCATGATGCCCGCCGGGAAAACGGGCCACTGTCAGCTTCGACAGGCAGGCCAGCCGATCGTCCAACGCCGAGCCCGCCTTTGCCAGCGGGCTGTCATCGAACAGAGCCAGATCGAGCGGGCATTCTATACGACCCAACAACGCCTGTACCTGACTTTCCGTCATTCGCCACCCGCTGTCCTGCCGGAGCCGACGGTCATAACGATGGTACCAGCCCCGGTCACTGAGCCCCACACCCCGGCTCGACAATACCCTGGCACTGGCTTCAGACAACGGAAAACGGCCACCAACCCGCACTCGCCACAGCGCTTCGGTGGTCGCGTAGTAACGACGACCGGCCGGACCGTCCTGGCGTTGCTGGTAACTGCGCTGCATCCGCTCCAGATTGCCCTCATCGGAATCGGTTAACGGCCCCAGGGCATCCAGACACAGCAGACGCTCAATGCGCGGATCAAACGCCGCCAGCATTTGCGCCAGGATAGCCCCCAACGAATGTCCGAGCAGGGTATACTCTTCCCAGTTCAACTCATCCAGCAGCCGACCCAGCACCGGCAACCACTGAGTAATGGACCAACCCTCGGCCATGGCCAGTGGCGCGGAGGCGCCATGGCCGGGTAAATCGAGCGCCCAGATCTCGACACCCGGCATAACAGCAGACAGGGGTTTAAAACTGAAGGCATTGTCGAGGAAGCCGTGCAGCGCCAGCACCGGCCTGCCCTGCCCCATCACGACGCCCTGAACCTGGCCGCCCAACAAAGAAATAGGTCTCATCTCAGGCAGCCTGGTGCGATTTCAGACGCTGGATCAGAGACAGAACCTCTGCAGCGGTTTCATCCGGGTGCTCCAGCGGAAACATATGGGTGCCCGGCAATCTCGACCCGACCAGATTCAGCTTGTGCTTCATCCGCAAATACTGATGCTTGCGCACCGTATCGGTATCGCGCCCGAGAATAACCCCACCCGGCACCTGCAGCTGCCCGGGCCTGACCCAGAGGGTGTGGGGAACGGTGCGGAAAATGGCCAGTTCAACCGGCACCTCATAAGACAACGACACCGTTCCATCCTCATTCGTGCGGGTCGCGCACGCCAGATAATCCCTGATGCAATCCTGATGAAAATGCCGGAACAGCCCGCGTGTTTCAAAATAGGCGCGGGCCTCATCAACACTGGGCCAGGTGCGCCGCCGGTGCTTTGAGCGCCCGGCCGGGGTCAGATTGTCGATCAGACCCAGGGCTTTGACGCTGCGTACCACCCAGCTTTCAAACCGGCTGAACAGCGGCACATCGAGCATGATAATGCTGGAGAACAGATCGGGGCGCTCCAGCGCGGCCATGATGGTCAGACCACCGCCGAGGGAGTGGCCCAAACCGATAACCGGCTGATCGCACTGGCGCTCGATGCTGTCGATCAGTTGCCGCTTCAGGTGGGGCCAGTTATTGGTCACCGGATAGTGCGGATCGTGGCCGATTAACGGCAGCGTCTTCAGGTCAAGATGGGGCGCCAGGCCATCGAGCATGCGACGGTAGGTGGCAGAGGGAAAGCCATTGGCGTGTGCGAAATGCAATTGGGGTTTCATATTAACCAGGGATCAGCAGACCAGCGGACAATCTACCCCAGTCACTCCCCGAATTCAAACGGCCGTTTGAACCCTACTTTACCCAGAGCAGCTCAGCGCCACCGGGCAGACAATCGGAGACATCCAGGCAGGCGAGGTTTGCTGTACCGAGCGATACACCACCCGGCAGACCAGTGAGCTGACTGGCCAGATAACTGAGCAGCGGGTTGTGCGCGACCAGCAACAGACGCTCCTGTTTGAACGAGTCCAGCCAGCTCAGAAGCGCCGGCACGGAGCTGTCCGGGGTGAGTCCGTCGTTCAGTTGGTAGATTGTTTGACCCGTAGCGGGCAATACCAGGTCGGCCGTTTGCCGGGCGCGCAGGTAGGGGCTGCAGAATACCGCATCCACCTTGTCCAGCTCAGCCGCAACCCGGGTCACAGCCTTCCGGCCAGCCGGCACCAGGGCCCGTGACGCATCATCGGCGCGACCATAGGGTTCCGCTTCGCCATGGCGCAGCAAATACAGAATCACCCTGGGCTTTCCTGCTCGTCAGCCGGGTCGTCCGGCCAGTCACTGAATGGGAAGGGTTTATCGTGGCTGATAAAGGTAAGGTAATCGAGCATCTGCTTCTGATAAAGCGCCAGACGCCTGCAAAACGTCGCCAGCTGGGGGTTGGGCTCGTCTTCGAACCAGGCCAGTACCCATTGCACAATGGCCAGCACGGCCGTCACCAGCAGACTGATGCGCAGGATGATCCAGAACAGAATCATGCACAACGCCCGGATAACCTGGTGTTCCTTTTCCTCACGGTTTAATGATGCCATCAGATGCCTGCTCCCATGAATTCGACATCCTGTGCCAGATCACCGGCCATCAACTGGCCGGCCACATCGGCAATGGGTTTGTCTTCATAAATAATGGCATAAAGCCCGCTCGCCAGGGGCATATAGATCTCCATCTCGCGCGCCTTGTCGTGCACCATGCGCAGCGTATTGATGCCCTCGGCGGTTTCGCCAACGCGCTTGATGGCCTGCTTCAGTGAATCCCCCTCACCGATGTAGTAGCCAACGCGGTAGTTTCGGCTGAGTTTGGAGCTGCAGGTAACAATCAGGTCACCCACACCGGCCAGGCCGAGAAAGGTCATCGGGTTAGCGCCCAGGCGCACGGCAAAGCGGGACATTTCGGCCAGTGAGCGGGTAATGATCGCCGCCCGGGTATTTTCAGCCATGCCCAGCGCCGAGGCCAGGCCGGTAATGATGGCGTATATGTTCTTCAATGCGCCCGCCAACTCAACACCGTAAATATCGGGATTTCCATACACCCTAAAGTATTGGCTGCTCAGCATTTTCTGCACCTGGCTGCGCAGTGGCTGACTGTAGGAAGCGATAACGGTGGCGGAAATCTGGTGGTCAGCAATTTCCTTGGCGAGGTTCGGGCCGCTGATGCAGCCGATATCATGCGCCGGGGCCAGGTCGTGCAGGATCTGGCTCATCAGCCGGAAACTGCCGGGTTCGATGCCCTTGGTCAGACTGATGAGCGCGGTATGCGGCTGCAGCAGTGGCACGGCCTGCTCGACTACCGAGCGAAACGCCTTGCTGGGAACGGCGACAAACACGCAGTCGGCGTCGGCAACGGCTTCGTTGAGATCCAGTACAGGAGAGAGGTTGGGGCTGAGCGCGTACCCCGGCAAATAACGGCTGTTTTCGCCCTGGGTACGAATGTCTTCGGCCTGCTTTTCACTGCGCATCCACAACCTGACGCGATGCCCGTTGGTCGCAGCGATGTTCGCAACGGCGGTGCCAAAGCTGCCACCCCCCAACACGGCGATGGTCTGTGGAGACCCCTCATTGGCGTGTGTCACTAAAACGGTACTCCCTAAACAAAGACGCGCAACCGGTTAGAGTCGCGCGTTCAAGACCTTTTGCAGGCGGCTGACCGGTCTTCCCGGCCTGTCAGTGTGGCTGGTTTTCCATGCACTCTACCAACTCCCGGAAGGTTTGCCGATTCTGGTCGTTCAACGACATCAGAATTTTATGCGCTTCCAGTACCCGTTCATGAGCTGACCATTCATCGAGGGGCTCCTGGCTTTGCTCACTGAGAGGCGCCTGCGCATCAATATCCGCATTGGGGACGATCACAAAGACCCGATCCCGAAACCCCATGGTATCGACGATGCGGGTAATATCGGCCCGGCTGGAGATCAGTGTTGGCACATGCCCCATCACCGGCGTGGCCAGACGGGAGATTTTGGCCAACAAACCCAGACTGGTGCTGTCGATGCCCTCGGCATCGCTTAGATCAACAATCACAGACGTAAAGGCGGGATCTTCAACCATATTCTTGAGGCAGGTATCGAGTGTCGTGCACAGAGTCATGCGCACGTCTCCTGTCAATTTAATGACATAAGAGCCCGACTTATTCGCCATTAAAACGCGACCGGTACTCATCTATTATCCGACCTACTTAACCCTTTCAACCGTAAGGACTGTAATGTCGTCTGAGGCAGACCGGGTTTTACCCTCACTCGTCATCTGCGTCAAAACGTGCTGCATAGTATGGGTTGGGTCAGCCCCTAACTCAAGTAAATGAGCCTCCTTTTCTTGCAACGATACGTCAGCCAGTAACTCCAGAAAGCCATCGGATACGACGGAAAGTCGCTCGAATCCGTCCAGTTTCTGACGCCGGTTTTCAAAGATCGCATCATCGAACAGACCAACGGCCAGACTTTCCGGCTCGATCGCCCGACAGACCTCACGGGTACAGAGCACCGGTGCCGGAAAATGCGCGGCCGAGGCGTAATCCAGAGTGTTCTCTTCGGTATCGATCACCCCATAGAACATGGTGGCATGCTTGCCGGTCTGGGTGCGGATCAGTTCAAGGTTGATCTGGCGCAGTACCTGCGCCGGAATCAGCACCGCATCGGAGGCATCGTTTTCCATTTCATCACGCAGCCGGTCTATCTGGTTCTTGATCAGCAAAGTAATCAGCGCAGAGCTGGCCCCGTGACCAGAGACATCGGCCATGTAGAACACCAGCTTTCCCGGGATGACCTGAAAGTAATCGACCAGGTCGCCGCTCAGGTAGTTGGATGGCACCATCTGGTGGCTGATGCAATAGTGATCATGCGTCAGCGGAAATTCAGGTAAAAGCCGCTGCTGTACCGCCCTGCCGGCCTGCAAGTCCAGCTTGAGCCGGTCGACATGGTCCTGCAGCTCCTGGTTGCGGGATTCCAGTTCCACCCGGTAGCGGTAGTTTTCCTTGACCAGGAAGGAGCGTTCGAGCGCCCGCTCGACGGAGTGCTCCAGTACGCCGAGATCGACAATGGGTTTCATCAGGTAATCGCTGGCGCCCAGTCGCAATGCCTCGACCACATCGGTCATCACCCCGGCCCCGGACACAACAATCACCGGCACTTCATCGGTGAGTTCCATAATCCGGCGCAACAGTGATAAGCCGTCCATAACGGGCATGCGCAGGTCGCAGATGATCAGATCCGGTGATTTCTTCTCGTACAGGGCCAGCGCTTGCTGCCCGTTTTCCGCCTCCAGCACGTCATAGCCGCTGTCTTCGAGGTAAGCGACAATTGAATCCCGGATGGCTTGTTCGTCATCAACTACCAAAAGTGTGGCTTCAGTGAGTGGCATCTTGTTGACTTCCCCAGGGTATTGCAGGCAACTTAACGGGGTGGGTCAGCGAACGCAACCACTGAATGGTTTCCTGATCCCGAAATACCTTGTCCAAAGCAAAACAAAGCCCGAACGGGACAGAGAGGTGATGATGAGCACAGCGGATAAAGACTTTGGTGAGAAACGCGATTTCATACGCATGACCCTCAATGCAGAAGCCCTGGTACACCTGAACGATCAAGCCCTGCCCCTGTCGGCCCAGTGCACGGATCTGAGTGCCACCGGCATCAGCCTGGTTACTGCGCAGCCGCTGTCCAAGGGAACTGAAGTTGGGGTGACCATTGAATCACCCAACGAGCAATTTCGTTCACTGGACGCAAAAGCCCGGGTGCTCAGGTGCGAAGCAAGGGATGATCAGACCTATCAGCTGGGTCTGGAGATACTGAGCCTAAACTGATAACGGTTTAAAACGACTCATCGACGAAGTCAACTTCGGACTCACCTTCAGACGATGGCAAATCGCCAAAACCACTTTCGTCGACAAAGTCCCCGTCAGAGGTCGACCCCGGGGGGTTGCTAAGAAAGCTATCGGTGACGTTTTTTCCATCAGACACATCATAGTTACGTTTAGATAAATAGGCTTCGCGCAACACCAGGTACCCGTCACCGCCTATAAGACTGTCGGACGCCAGCAAGTCGGCCCGTGTTTGCAAGCCATCCAGCGTCGCCAGTCCACCACGCTCCACCAGGCTGAACTCGGAATACGGCAGCGGGCTCAGCCAGATATCGGCCAGAAAACCCGAGCCGTCCCGAACAGTGGAGGGCCCAAGCAAGGGCAACACCAGATAAGGGCCAGGCCCCACTCCCCAGACACCCAGCGTTTGCCCGAAATCCTCAACCTTACGTTCGATGCCAATATGGCGGGCAACATCGAATACACCCAGCAGGCCAACGGTGGAGTTAATCAGGAAACGACCGGTAGAGGATCCGGTATCGCGCCACTTTCCCTGCAACAGGCTGTTAGTGGCGTTGCGCACCTCTCCGATGTTCTGAAAGAAATTGCGCACACCGCGCTCAACCGGATCGGGGGTGACCGTTTGATAGGTCACCGACAGCGGCCGCAGTACGGCCTGGTCGAGACCATCGTTGAGCCGGTAAATAACCCGGTTGGTGGGTTCAAACGGGTCGTGACTCTGAGCCAGCGCCAGGGGGGATAAAACCAGAGAGCAACCCAGCAGGGTCACCCCGGTAATGGTTCGAAGAGCCTGGTTCAGAATCAAAAGATGTCCTTAAGCGGTATGTCGGGTATCACTCATCCATTGTGCCAGTGCCTGTTCCGCCCGGCTTTGAGTACGACTGGATACGGGTTTTTCAGGCGTGGGTGCGACCGCTTTGCGTTCCGGCTTGGTGGTCGAAGGCGCCGGTTCAGGCGCCTGGGCTGAGTGCATCAGTAATTGCTCAAACGGACTGGGTTGCTTGCGCATCTGCTTTTCCAGGTGTTTGACCCGGTGACCGACGCCAATGGCTCCCTGCCCCATCATCTTAACTTCCTGACGTAATGACTGCTGCGCCTGACCTAGCCGGGCTTCAAGTTGTCTGATCTTACGCCCGTGGCGCCAATTTACCAGAGCAAGCACCATAATCAAACCAGCCAATCCGAGTGACGGTCCATACGACCCTGCCAGTGCCAGCCATTGTTCGAACATTGCCATCCGGTGTTACCCCCTGTCCAGTCAGTTACTTGACGTTTAACAGGGCTATGCACAAGCCAGGCCAGGAATCGGTTCCAATTAAAGATCAGCGATCTCGGCCCACTCCCGCTCGGTCAGCAATTTCTCAATTTCAATGAGAATCAGCAATTCATCGTTCTTATGGCAGACACCCTGGATATAACGGGCGCTCTCATTACTGCCCACGTTCGGGGCCGTTTCAATTTCAGACTGACGCAGGTAAACCACTTCGGCGACCGCATCGACCATGATCCCAACGACCTGATCGTCCGACTCCAGAATCACGATCCGGGTGTTGTCGGTAACGTCTGCCGGTGCCAGGCCAAAACGTTCGCGCGTGTCCACCACGGTGACTACGTTGCCGCGCAAATTAATGATGCCAATCACATAGCTGGGCGCACCTGGTACCGGTGCGACTTCGGTGTGCCGTAATACTTCGCGCACCTGCATCACATTAATTCCATAGGTTTCTTCGCCCAGACGGAAGGTTACCCATTGCAGAATCGGGTCGTTTCCGGTCTTCGCTGTTTGCGCTGTCATAGCTCACCCTCTTGAATGCTGTTGCGACGGCTGATCGTCACTATAGTGTACTCCAGTTGTCCGTCCAGCGCCTGAT
>DASSWT010000315.1:0-2578 GCA_035704555.1 Saccharospirillum sp.
GCCAAACTCAACGCGATGGTTGCCGTTCCCAGAAACGCGAAGAAGCCGACGACATCGGTTACCGTGGTCAACACAACTGAGCCGGCAATGGCCGGGTCGATTTTCATGCGCGACAGTACCCAGGGTACGATCACGCCCGCCAGGGAGGCGGCGATGATGTTGACCAGAATGGCGAAGGCGATGATCCACATTAGCATCCAGCTGTCGAACCACCAGGCGGCAATTAAACCGATGGCGACCGCCCAGAAAAAGGCATTGATGGTGCCGAGAATCAGCTCTTTGCGAATCAGATTTCGGACGTTGGCCGAGCCCAGCTGACCGGTTGCCAGGCCACGAATGGCAAGCCCCAGGGTTTGGCTACCCGCGATGCCGCCCATGCTGGCCACCACCGGCATCATCACCGCCAGCGCCACCCATTGCGATAACGCCAGCTCGAACAACCCGATTACCCAGGCAGCGAGTAAGGCGGTGATCAGGTTGATGCCAAGCCAGAGGCCACGCTTGGGTACCGAGCGGCGCACTGGTGAGAACAAATCCTCTTCATCCAGACCACTGCTCAGTTGCATCATCTGGCGCTCTTTTTCTTCCAGCATCACGTCGAGCGCATCGCGCGAGGTGAACCGGCCCATTACCGTTCCGGTTTCATCCACTACCGGCAGCATGGCACGGTCGGCCGCCCGCAATCTTTGCGCCGCCTCGTGCAGGGAAGACGCCGGGTTCAGAGGGGTGAGCTCGTCATCGACGAAATCGCTCAGCGGTGAGGTGCTGGGCGTCTGCATGGCCGCATCCAGGGACAGGCAGCCCTTAAAACGGCCATCGTCATCCAGCAATACAATCACATCGGTCATCTCCGGAATACCGGTTTCCCGCAGTGCCTTGCGAAACAGCCGACCGGGGGTGGACGCTTCCGCCGTGATGACTTTAAAACTGAGCCAGCGACCGACCTGGTCGTCGTCATAACCCAGAGCGTTCTTTAATTGCTCGCGGTCTTCGCTGTCCATCCGGTGCAGAACTTTGCGGCCCAACTGCCCCGGCAGGTCATCCATCAGTTCCAGCAAATCTTCAGGGTGGGTTTTGCCCAGCCATTGCAGCAAGGCATCTGGCGGTGCCGCTTTCAACAGCGACCGGCGGTGTTCATCGTGCAATTCAACCAGTACAGCACCGCGCATTTCCGGCGGTACCGTTTGCCAGATGGTCAGGCGTTGCTCGAACGGCAAACACTCCAGCGCAAAGGCAATATCAGCCGCTGACAATCCCTCCAGCCAGTCGGCTGCGGGTTCACGATCTTCAGCCAGCTCGCCAAGCCAGTAATCGACATGTTCAAGCAAGGTATCTTCGCGGGTGGCCATGGGTCTAGTTTCCCTTTAATGGATGCACAGGCCGTGAACTCAGCCCGTACAGAGAGTGCATTCAATGATTGTTACGTATCACTCTAGCAAAAAAGATGACACCCGACCGCGCCATTCAACGCACAGGCTGTGTAAAACGGCTAAACTGACAATACCGCCGGTTAAAGACGATCACTTGGCAACACCGGCATTTAAGGGGATGATGCACACCTTGTCGGGAGCCGACCAATAACCCGCTCCTGTTACACTCTGATTTGCCATATCCCCTGTGCAACACCAGACATTACCGGTACAACTTTGGGAGTTATCCATGAAACTGGCGGTGCTTTCACGCGAGCCTTCTAATTACTCATCCCAGCGATTGGTCGAGGCGGCCGAGAAACGGGGCCATGAAATTCGCATTGTCGATACCCTGCGCTGCTATATGAGCATCGTGGCGCATCGCCCGTCCATTCATTATATGGGCGAGCCTCTGGAAGACATGGACGCCATTATCCCGCGCATCGGCTCTTCCATTACCTTCTATGGCACCGCCGTGGTTCGTCAGTTCGAGATGATGGGCACCCATACTTTGAACTCATCGCTGTCGATTTCCCGCTCGCGCGACAAACTGCGCTCCATGCAAATGCTGGCGCGCAAGGGCATTGGCCTGCCCATTACCGGCTTTGCCCACAGCCCGGATGAAGTGCCCGACCTGATTCAGATGGTCGGCGGTGCGCCGCTGGTGGTTAAACTGCTGGAAGGCACTCAGGGCATCGGCGTTGTATTGTGTGAGACCCGCCAGGCGGCTGAGTCGGTCATTGAAGCCTTTCTCGGCCTCGACACCAACATTCTGGTGCAGGAATACATCAAGGAAGCCGGCGGCGCCGACATTCGTTGCTTTGTGATTGGCGATAAAGTCGTCGCGGCAATCAAGCGCCAGGCCGCGCCGGGTGAATTTCGCTCCAACCTTCACCGGGGTGGGTCGGCTGCCGTGGTAAAAATCACCCCGGAAGAACGCAAAACCGCGGTTCGCGCGGCCAAGATCATGGGGCTTCAGGTGGCCGGGGTGGATATTCTGCGCTCCAATCACGGCCCGGTGGTAATGGAAGTCAATTCCTCGCCCGGTCTGGAAGGCATTGAAATGGCGACCGGCAAAGATGTTGCCGGGATGGTCATCGAGCATCTGATGAAAGAGCTGAGCGAAAAACCCAAGCGAGTAGAAGGCTGATTGTGACTCAGATTAACCC
>DASSWT010000316.1:0-7255 GCA_035704555.1 Saccharospirillum sp.
TGGCCTTTCAGGTCTTCTGTTGTGATCACTTTGGCTTTGGCCAGGCTGTGATTTCTGGGCATCAGGCAGACGGCCTCGGTTGAGATCAATTCGTCCACCACCAGCGCCTGGCTGGTCACCGGCAGGGTGACGAACCCGGCATCGAAATAACCGGCTTCAACTGCGCGCACGACTTCCGGACTGGGCATTATGTCGAGATAGACACTGTATTTCGGATTGTCACTCAGAATGCGGGCAATGGTTTTGGGCACATAGGCAAAACCGAGCGCCGGTGCACAGGCGATGCGTATACGCGACGCGCCAAATTCACGCAGCGCGACGATACTGTGCTTCATGTTTTCCAGATTACTCAGTAACCCCAGAATCTCACCATACAGTTCATCGGCCTCGGGCAGAGCGATCAGCCGCTTTTTGTGCCGCATAAACAGCGCGATACCAATATTTTCTTCCAGCTGTGCCAGTGATCGGCTGACGCCCGACTGGGTAATGCCCAGGTCGCGGGCCGTTCGTGTGGCGGTACCGGTCTCGTAAAGTGTTTTGAAAATCAGCAAAGATTTCAAAGAGTTAAGGTTGATATCGCTCATGTTGACCTGTCTCGCAGGAGGCTTTTAGGGCTAAAACATGAGTATAAATCATCAAATAATGAAAAAACATTATGCGTTGAAATTAATTTTTAGCTGTTCCTATAATGCGAAAAGATCAAAAAAACAGCATCTTGCATACAAGGATGGTTAACGCCATGCCCAACAACGCCTTGTTTTACCTGACCAGCAACGACATGCCACTGGTCAGCCATGCCGACGGCATTTATATCTGGGATACCACCGGGCGTCGTTACATCGATGCCTGCTCCGGCGCCATCACCTGCAATATTGGTCACAACCACCCCACCGTAAAACGCGCCATGGCGGAGCAGCTCGATAAGGTGGCGTTCAGCTACCGCACCCAGTTTGAAAGCCAGGCCGCGCTGGATCTGGCCAATAAGATGGTAGATCTGACCGATGGCGATCTGAAGAAAGTCTTTTTTGTCGGCAGTGGTTCCGAGGCGGTCGAAAGCGCGATTAAGCTAGCCATTCAATATTTTGTCGCCAAAGACCAGCCAGAAAGGTGCCGGTTTGTATCGCTGCGCCCTTCGTATCACGGCAGCACCATGGGTGCCCTGGGGTTGACCGGATACGAACCCCTGGAAGCGCCTTACCGGTCGATTACGCTTGGCTCGGTCAAAGTACCTTCGCCCGACCTCTATCGTTACCAGGAAGCCAGTGTTGAAGAACACATAGCATCGGTTCTGGAACAGACTGAAAGCGCCATTCTCAAGGCAGGCCCGGAGACCATCGCCGCTATTGCGCTGGAACCTGTAGGCGGTGCAAGTACCGGTGGCCGGATGGTGACCCGCGCCTATATGGAAGGGTTACGTACTCTGTGCGACCGCTACGGTTGCCTGTTGATCATGGACGAAGTGCTCAGTGGCATGGGCCGTACCGGGGCCTGGTTTGCTTACCAGCACTATGGTGTAGCGCCCGACATTCTGGCACTGGCCAAGGGGTTGGGCTCCGGTTATTACCCCATTGCCGCCATGATGGCGCGCCAGGAACTGGTCGATGTGGTCAGCGGAAGTGGTGGCTTTATGCACGGCCATACTTACGCGGGCAATCCGCTTGCCTGTGCCACCGGCCTTGCCGTTATAGATGTGATGAACTCGGAAAACCTGGTCAGCAATGCCGCTGAACAGGGCGCCTATTTGCGTCAGCAGCTCGAACAGCTGGCCGGGAAATACGACGTCATTGGCGATGTACGCGGCATTGGCTTGTTGCAGGGTGTAGAGCTGGTGCAAAACAAGGCGACCAAAGAACCGTTTCCCGCCTCGTTTAACGCCTTCGACAAACTTACCGCTCTGGCCAAGGCTCGTGGCCTGCTTATTTACCCAAGACGCTGCCTGAATGGCCTGGCGGGAGACCATGTACTGATCACGCCACCCCTTACCGTCACCGACGCCGATATCGACGACATTATCGCGTTGTTTGATGACAGCCTGGCTGACTTCGAACAGCTGGCGCGCGAGCAGGCAGCCTGACATGAAAAAGAACCGCACTCTCGAACAGGCCATCGCCGCCATCCCTTCGGGCGCTGTGGTTATGGTTGGTGGCTTCGGCAACCCGGGTACGCCGTTCAGTCTGATCAATGAATTGCAGCGCCAGGGTCAAACGGACCTCACGCTTATCAAGAACGATGCTAACGAACCCGGCCATGGCGTAAGCCAGCTGATCGAGAATGGCCAGGTGCGCAAACTGATCACCACGCACATTGGCCTGAACAAAGGTGTGATTGATTCAATGAATCGGGGTGATGTTGAGGTGGTGTTTCATCCCCAGGGAATGCTGGCAGAAAAAATTCGCACTGCCGGTGCCGGCAGCTTTGGCTTTCTGACCGACATTGGTATCGATTCCGAAATTACCCGACCGGAAGACCTGCTCGACTGGCAAGGCCAAACCTACAAAGTGGAAATGGCCCTGTCGGCCGATTTTGCACTCATACATGCTGCACAAGCCGACTGGCTTGGCAATCTGGTGTATCAGGGCTCGGCCATTAATTTCAGCCCCTTAATGGCCATGGCGGCGAACCACGTCATTGTTGAGACGCCGGACCTCGGCGCACCGGGCCGGTTCAAACCAGAGCAGGTGCATACACCGGGCGCCTTTGTTGACAGCGTCGTAGCGCTGGAATCACTCAACTCAGACTACGGGATACTCGAACATCATGTCCGCCGCTGAACGCATATTGAGCCGGGCGGTGGCTGAGATCACCCCGGGCAGCATCGTCAATCTCGGCATTGGTTTGCCAACGCAGGTCATGCATTACCTGCCGGATGACTACGATGTGCAGATTCATTCAGAGAATGGCATTCTCGGTGCCTGGAAACAGGCCGCGCCGGCATTGATGGACCCATTTTTAATTGATGCCGCCGGCGCTTACGTGTCCCTGCGTGAAGGCGCGAGCCTGTTCGACAGTGCGGTTTCGTTTGCGATGATTCGCCGCGCCCGGCTGGATTTAACCATGATCGGTGCCTTCGAAGTCGACGCGCACGGTAACCTCGCCAATTGGAAAATTCCGGGCAAGTTTTCGCCGGGTATCGGCGGGGCCATGGAACTGGCGCAAAAGACGCAACGCATTGTCGTGCTCACCACTCATACCGACAAACACGGGCGCCCCAAAATTCTAGAAACCTGCCGCCTGCCACTGACCGCCAAAGCCTGTGTCAGTCGCATTATTTCAGACTTGGCCGTGATTGACGTTACCGACCAGGGCTTGGTGGTGCGTGAGAAGTTGATGGAGATCAGTGATGCCGACTTGCAGGCCAAGACGGAAGCAGAACTGATCTTTGCGAGTGGGGGAAACAGTGCATGACGCTAACTGAGCGCGAAACAGCTTTGCTTGCCAGTGCCGACGCCGTTTTTCCGGACGCTTTGGCCTTTGTTGAGGACATGGTAAAAACTTACGCCGTTCTCGGCCAGGAACAGGCGGTGCTGCACTGTGTCGAAAACCGGATGATCGATCTGGGTTTGCCGGTTACCCGAGTGGGCATGTATAAAGACTCCCTTGGCCAGCACCCGCTCTATGCGCCCGTTGCCTGGGATCACGAAAACAAATACAACCTAGTGTCGCAGTTGAACCCCGATGCTGTCGGCAAAACCCTGGTTTTTAATGGCCACCTGGACGTCGTTCCCGCCGATCCTTTTGACATGTGGACTCTTCCGCCGAATGAGCCCTGGCAGCACGACGGCTGGTTGTATGGCCGGGGCGCGGGTGATATGCAGGCTGGCGTGGCTGCAATGATTTACGCAGTGCACGCCATTAACCAAGCGGGCTATCGCATTACGTCACCGCTAACGGTGCAAACCGTGGTCGAGGAAGAATGTTCGGGCAACGGCGCTCTGGCGTGTTTGCACCAGGGCTATGGCGGTGACTTCGTATTGATTCCCGAACCCTTCGGTCCAACCTTGCTTGCAGGCCAGGTCGGCGTACTCTGGTTCAAACTCGGAGTGCGCGGCAAGCCCGTCCATGTTCAGGCAGCGCGCACGGGTATTAACGCGATTGAGAAATTGCAACGGCTCACCCCCTGGTTGCAGGACCTTGAAGCCGAACTTAACGAGCAACACCGCCAGGGGCCCTACCAGGATATCGATCATCCGTTTAATCTGAATATTGGCACCATTTCCGGCGGCAACTGGCCCTCCAGCGTACCGGCCTTCGCCGAGATGGAAGGCCGGATTGGCTTTCCGCCGGGAATGACTGTCAATGACATCATGCAACGGGTTAGCGATTGCATTGAACAAGCCTGCCTCAAAGACCCGGTTTTTGCCGATGAGCGACCAGTGTTGAGGTTCCATGGTTTTCGCTCTGAAGGTCACCTGGTTGACCTGAATAACCCGGGCATTGAACTGCTCTCGCATTGCCACCACAGCCTCACTGGTGCTGACCCGGAAGCCTATTGGTCGACTGCCACCACCGACTTGCGTGCCTTTCATTTTTACAACCGAACCGGTGGCACCTGTTACGGGCCAGTGGCAAAAAACATTCATGGCGTTGATGAGTGCGTCAACATCGAATCCATCTGCCATGTGCTGAAAGCCTACGTGCTTTTTATCAGCCGCTGGTGCCAGTTGGAGGCGCTATGAACCCAGTTTATCTGACCCACTACCAGCGCACTGCTTTCAGCCGCGCTCACCCCAAAAAAGTGGGTGTTGATGCACTGGCAGACTGGTCCGCTGACCGTCTGATGGCACAGCTGATTGATCACAGTCTCGAAATGACCGGCGTTGCACCCGAGCGGGTCGATGATCTGAGTTTGGGGTGCGCGCTGGCGGTAAAAGAGCAATGGAGTTTTGGCGGGCGTTACCCGCTGATGCAAAGCCGGTTGGGGAACCAGGCTGCCACGCGTATGATTGATCAGCAATGCGGCTCCAGCCTCGCTGCACTGCGCTTTGGCATGATGACCATCGGCTGTGGTGCCGCCGACATTGCGCTGGCCGGTGGCTACGAACACATGACACGCGTACCCATGGGGCCCGCCCTGTTCAAGGAGGGCGTTTTGGGTGAACCGACCTTGCCCGAAAGCAATGGCAAAACCTATGACATGACAGTCGCACTGAACATGGGTTTGACCGCAGAGCGGCTGGCAACGGCGTCAGGTATCAGCAGAGAGCAAATGGACGCCTTTGCCGTACGCTCCCACCAGCGGGCGCACAAGGCTCAACAGCAAGGTTTCTTCAACAATGAAATTCTACCCATCGCGGTATCGGAGTCAGAACAGGTTTCTCAGGATGCCTGCATTCGCCCCGACACCCAGCCTGAAGCCCTGGCACAGTTGTCACCCGCCTTCAGCGAGACCGGCAACATTACTGCAGGCAACAGTTCGCCATTAACCAGCGGGGCTTCACTGGCGATGTTGATGTCTGAAGCGGCCCTTCATGAAACCGGTGCAAAACCGCTGGCGCGCGTACTTGCCTGTATGGACCGGGGTACGAAACCGGAAATGATGGGGCAG
The DNA here is from genome assembly GCA_035704555.1 of Saccharospirillum sp. Lineage (GTDB taxonomy): Bacteria > Pseudomonadota > Gammaproteobacteria > Pseudomonadales > Natronospirillaceae > Saccharospirillum. Next base: position 5,546 of record DASSWT010000316.1, read on the forward strand.
GGTGTAGTACCTGCCGTAGAGCGATTGTTGTTCCAGAGTCAGCTAACCGTTGCCGACATTGACCTGTGGGAAATTAACGAAGCCTTCAGCGTTGTGCCACTCTATGCCCAGCAGGCACTCGGAATAAAAGAGGAACGTCTGAATATTCATGGCGGTGCCCTGGCCATTGGCCACCCACTGGGCGCAACCGGGGTTCGCCTGGCCGGCACCCTGGCGCGGTCACTGCAAAGTACGAGCGGCCGATACGGCGTTGCTGCTGCCTGTATTGGTGGCGGCCAGGGCATTGCTCTGTTGATTGAACGAGTCTGAACGACATGGCATGGCTTAGAGTAAAGCTAGCCATTAAGAAAATTCTAATAGGAGGTGACAACTTTACTAACCGGGAGAGTCAACACAATAAATAATCTGGATGGGTTACAAGGATCGATCCTGGCTCAACAGGTACGGTCATTGACCAGTGTGAAGAGGTGCAACGCATCGATGCATGTGTTGTTTAAATAAAGTCTGAACAGGAATAAGAATATGAAGACACTTACTAAAAAGTTCTCACAAACTCTGGCGGCCGCAGCCGTGGTTATTGGTGCAACCGCGATGGTGGCAATGCCGACCCAGGCGCGGGATTTGCCTGAGATTCGCGAAGGCGTCTTTCAGGTGGCCAACTCCGGTGCCTACCCTCCCTTCAGCTTTGTGAACACTCAGGGTGAACTGGTGGGTTTTGATGTTGATATTGCCGAAGCACTGGCTGAAGAAATGGGTGTGGAAGTCAATATTCAATCGTCTCCGTGGAACGGCATTATCGCCGCACTGGTTGGTGGTCGTTTTGATGCCTGCATTTGCAGCATGAGCGTCACTGAAGAACGCCAGCAAGCCGTTGACTTTACCGACCCCTACTACAGTGCGGGCCTCTCGGTTTGGGTTCAGGAAAGCACAGATGACATCAACAGCATTGACGACTTGTCTGGCAAGCGCGTCGGTTCCACCCTGGGTGAGACGGGTAACCAGTGGGCAGTCGAAAATGGTGAGGGCGAGTGGACCAACCAGACGTTCCAGGGCTTGCCCGATATGATGAATGCCCTGACCACAGGCCGGGTCGATGCCATGATCGCTGATGACGTGCCAGTGCTGGTCGCTATGCAGGCAGACGATGCACCCGACATCAAGATGGTCGACGTTGGAGATTTGCCACGCTGGCCTGCTGCCATTTCCATTCAGGAAAACAAGCCTCAGTTGATGGCTGCCCTGAACGAAGCCCTGGCCGCAATCAAGGCAGACGGTACCTACCAGGATATCGTTGACAAATGGATTGGCGAAGGTGCCAATATCCAGTAAGGGCTGATCAAGGGCGGGCTATTTGCACTGGTTGCAATGTGTCAGCCCTTGTAGCGACGCTCCGAACGTTGGCGCCTGCCATTAGGCAATGGTTCGCGCCGGCTGCCCGTGGCACCCACCGCTGGTCAGCAGCGTTTGACTGTAGCGTCATCGAAAATAATAAAAAGGAATGACCATGGATTTTGACTTGATGATCGAGGTTACGCCCCTGTTGATTCGGGCAGCCTGGGTTACGATCGATATTTCTGCCCGTGCAATTTTCTTTGGGTTCTTTGTTGCCTGTGGGCTGGTGCTTTTACAAACCTTTCGCTTTGCCCCTATCCGCTGGTTTGCCCGTGGCTACATCAGTGTGATTCGAGGAACCCCCTATTTCGTGCAACT
>DASSWT010000008.1:0-2097 GCA_035704555.1 Saccharospirillum sp.
CCAGGTACCGGTATCGAGTTTGAAATCTTCCGAGATGCGGCCATCGAATTTCATGCCGCGTTGCGGGTTTTCCGGGTCGATGAATTTGGCGGCATCGCCCAGGCAATAGAAGCCTTCTTCATCGAAAACCTTGGCGGTCACATCCGGCTGGCGCCAGTAACCTGGCATCACATTCGGGCCTTTAACCCGGCATTCCAGCTTGCCACCATTGGGCACCAGCTTGACGCTAACCCCCAACGCCGGCAGGCCAATCACACCAGACTGTGATTCTTCCAGCGAAGCAAACATCGCCGAAGGCGCCGTCTCTGTCGCACCCAATCCGGTCAGCATGCCAATCTTGGCGCCAATGGATTTAATGGCCAGATTATCCAGCTTGTCCCACACATGCTGGGCAAGGCCGGCACCGGCAAAGAACATCAGGTTCAGGTCACGGAAAAAGCGGTCGCGAAGGGCATCATCCTGCTCCAGCCGATCGGCCAGCAGTTCAAACCCTTTGGGTACATTGAAATAAACTGTTGGCGAAATTTCCTGAAGGTTGCGTATGGTGCGCTCGAACAAGGCAGGCGTCGGCTTGCCATCATCAATGTACAGAGTGCCACCGTTGTACAACACAATGCCCACGTTATGGTTACCACCAAAGGTATGGTTCCAGGGCAACCAGTCGAGCAGTACCGGCGGTTCTTTCTTAAGAAAGGGCATTACGCCAGCGAGCATCTCCTGGTTAGAAGCCAGCATGCGGTTGGTGTTGATCACCCCCTTGGGCATACCGGTAGAACCGGAGGTAAACAGAAACTTGGCAATGGTATCGGGCGTAAGCGCCGCGTGAGCCTTATCGACAGCGTCAGTAACCGGGGTCGCCAACAAGCTTTCAAACGCGAGCGCCGAGCCGGTATAACCCGTTGAATCAATAGAAATAACTTCGGCATCATCCGCCGCAATGGCGTTCAACGCATCACTGTAATCACCGGCTTTGTCGACCAGGTAAGCACCCGGCGTCAGCAGATCACAAATGTATTTTGCCTTACCATAATCCTTACTGATCAGACAATAAGCCGGAGACAGGGGTGCATAGGGAATACCCACATACATGGACGCCAGAGCCAACAATAAATGCTCGGTGCTGTTCCCACTCAGAATCGCAAGCGGCCGCTCAGACGTCAGCCCCATATCCAACAACGCCTGCGCCAGCGACCGAACCCGCTGCAGCGTTTCACCATAACTGACCGGCTCCCACTCACCCTCGCCATTACGTTCAGCTACAAACACTCGGTCTGGCGCCACGCTGGCCCAGTGATCCAACCGCTCGATCAGCGTATCGGGATAGGCCGGCAGCTGTTCTTCGGTTTCCAGCAACTGAGTGCCATCGGAACGCTTCGTCAACCGGGCTGTCGCCCGACCAATCTCAATATCGCGGTAACCTGTTGCCATGTCCTCACCTTCTTGTTTTAAGTCACCCGGCTCTTTTTTGCTTTTGAGCCGTCGTGGTTACTGTGGTTAACGTTGACTATTATTCGGTGGCCGTCGTTCGGGTTGCAGGCCCGCTTCACTTCGTGCCCTTTTGCAGGCACATCCTTGTGCCGCCAAAGGGCACGCGGGCGTCCTGCCCGCTACTGCGTGAAACGCCCCTGCAACCCTGAGCCAATTGCCACTTTTAATTTTTTAAATATTAAGAATATGTTTCATTTACAGGTTAAACGTCGCCACCAAACAAAGAGCTAGCTGCCAGGTGTACCTATCCGGGGAAGTCCGCAGCATGGATGCTGCGGTCTAGGCCCCATGGACGGGTTTACGCCGACCCCGGATAGGTACACCTGGTGGCTGGCTCGAATGCATGGCAACAAAGCCAACTCAGCAGAGGTCTACCAGGTTACTGCAATAAACTCATGGCAAAAGACTCACCCGAACTGGTACTTAAGAAGCCCCCGATCCGCATTTTGAACCCGATCCAGATGCACGCGAATTTCTGGTAAATGGTGCGCGCAGTAGAACGCCAGTAGCGCCTGGATGTTGTTTCGTTCTTTGGGTGTCACGCCGTCGTTTTTGGCTGCCAGAACTGACAGGCCCAATTGCCAGCCGAGGGCCAGAATGCCAGTGGCT
>DASSWT010000024.1:0-7934 GCA_035704555.1 Saccharospirillum sp.
CGGATGCCTTTCAGGCCCGGCACTTTTTCCAGCAGAGTCGCTTCAACGCCGTTTTTCAGAGTAATGTCCACCGCTGAACAGCCCTGGCAGCCACCACCGAACTTCAGCACTGCAATGTCTTCAGACGTCAGTTCTTCGAGGCTCACTTCGCCGCCGTGTGAGGCCAGGCCCGGGTTAATTTCGGTGAACAGGATGTAGTTGACCTGGTCCTGTAACGGGCTATCGGCGTTCACTTTCGGCATCTTGGCATTGGGCGCCTTGATGGTGAGCTGACCGCCCATTTTGTCTTCGGCGTAGTCCACTACGGCCTCGTCAAGGTACGGTAAGCTGTTTTTTTCCAGATAGACCCGGAATTTGCTCAGCTCGATGACTTCATCGTTGTCTTTTTCCTCACCCGGGCGGCAATAGGCGAGGCAGGTTTCTGCGAATTTGGTGCCCGGCTGGGTAACAAACATACGCACGGACACACCCTCCGTGCTTTGCTTTGCCAGCAGACCGGCCAGGTAGTTCTGTGCCGAGTCGGTAATGTTCATCTGAATATCCATGCCACAGACTCCGTAGTTGGACGAATAATAAGGGATGTCGAATTGGCGACTATTCTACCGAACTTTAGTCTCCAACTGAATACCTGAGTGTTTTACTTGGTTATACAGATGCGGCCTGTGCCCAATGAATTCAAGGAAGCTGCGGTAAACAACCGCTAGCGAGGTCAGCAACCCGGTTTTGAGCCTCTTCTGCCATTCGAAACCGCTCAGCGAATGAGCAAAGGATACCCTTAACTGAAGATAACGGTATAAATACTATATCAATATTTTTTGATATAGATTGAAAAAAAGGCCTGTTTGGTGTTTCATAGGCAGCCTTCACGATGGCATTACAGCCGCTGACACAGCCAACAACACTGGAAGAGACAATGACTAGCTCAGTCGCGGACGAACTCCGCAGTACGCTCCAAGACCGCATCATGGTACTGGACGGTGCCATGGGTACCTCCATCCAGAGCTACCCGCTCGAAGAAGCCGACTTCCGCAAAGGTCACTTTGAAGATCATCCGAGCCCGCTCAAGGGCAACAACGACCTGTTGTCGCTGACTCGGCCCGACATTATCGAGGAAATTCACGATTCCTTCTTCGAGATTGGTGCCGATTTCGCCTGCACCAACGCCTTCAGCGCCACCACTATTGCCCAGGCCGACTACCATCTGGAACACGCGGTTTACGACATCAACTACGCGGCAGCCCAGTGTGCCCGTCGAAGCGCTGATAAATGGTCCAGGAAAACGCCCGATCAGAAGCGCTATGTCGTCGGCTGCCTTGGCCCAACCAACCGCACCGCCTCAATGTCGCCGGATGTAAACGACCCGGGTAAACGCCTGGTGACCTTTGATGACCTGGTTACCGCCTATAAAGAGGCGTCTGTCGCACTTATAGAAGGTGGTGTTGACCTGATCATGGTTGAAACTGTGTTCGATACGCTCAATGCCAAGGCCGCCGTCTTCGCGGTGCTGCAGCTGAAACAGGAACGCGGGCTGGATATCCCGCTGATGGTCTCCGGCACCATCACCGACGCCAGTGGCCGCACCCTGTCGGGTCAGACACCGGAAGCCTTCTGGGTATCGCTGGAGCACGGCGAACTGTTCAGCATTGGTTTGAACTGCGCTCTCGGTGCCAAAGACATGCTGCCGCACATCAAGGCGCTCGACAAACACGCCACCTGCTTGATTTCAGCTCACCCCAATGCCGGCCTGCCCAATGAATTTGGCGAGTACGATCAGTCCGCCGAACAAATGGCTGAGCAGGTGCGGCCGTTTTTGAGCGAGGGGCACGTTAATATCATTGGCGGCTGCTGCGGCACCACGCCTGCGCACATCGCCGAACTGAAAAAGCTGGCCGACGAATATTCACCGCGCCCGCTGCGCGATCTGGCCACGGAGGTTGCCGATGAAGTCTGAGCAACGCACCCTGCCCGATATGGTACTCAGCGGCCTGGAACCGCTGGTAATCAATGAAACCACCGGTTTTGTGAACGTCGGCGAGCGTTCCAATGTCGCCGGTTCCGCCAAATTCGCGCGGCTGATTCAGGAAGAACAGTACGAGGAAGCGGTCGACATCGCCCGCACCCAGGTCGACGATGGCGCCCAGATCATCGACATCAACATGGATGACGCCATGCTCGACGGCGAAGCGGCCATGGTGCGCTATTTGAACTTGCTGCAGGCCGAGCCGGATGTCGCCCGGGTGCCCTTCATGATCGACTCCTCCAAGTGGAGCATCATTGAAGCGGGCCTGAAATGTGTTCAGGGGAAGTCGATCGTCAACTCCATTTCGCTGAAAGAAGGCGAAGAGATTTTTATCGAGCAGGCGCGTCGCATCAAACTCTATGGCGCTGCTGTAGTAGTGATGGCGTTCGATGAAAAAGGCCAGGCCGATACCTACCAGCGCCGCATCGATATCTGCAAACGCTCTTACGATATCCTGGTAGACGTCGTTAAATTCAATCCGCAAGACATCGTTTTCGACCCCAATATTTTTCCGGTCGCTACCGGCATCCCGGAACACGACAACTACTGTGTCGACTTTTTCAAAGCCACCGCCTGGATCAAAGACAACCTGCCCGGCGCGAAAATCTCGGGCGGTGTGTCCAACATGTCGTTCTCGTTCCGCGGTAACAATACCGTTCGTGAAGCGATGCACTCGGTGTTCCTGTACCACGCCATCAAACACGGCATGGACATGGGCATCGTCAACGCCGGCATGCTGACTATTTACGACGACATTCCAAAAGACCTGCTCGAACGCGTCGAAGACGTGGTGCTGAACCGCCGTGAGGATGCCGCCGAACGCCTGGTTGATTTCGCCGAAAGCGTTAAGGGCCAAACCGCCGACGCCAAAGAAAGCGACAAACTGAAATGGCGCGAAGGCGACCTGCAGGATCGCATTACCCATGCGCTGGTCAAAGGCATTACCGAATTCATCGAAGCCGACGCCGAAGAAGCGCGTCAGCAAGCCGACAAACCCATCGAGGTGATTGAAGGCCCATTGATGGTCGGCATGAACGTGGTCGGTGACCTGTTCGGTGCCGGCAAAATGTTTTTGCCGCAGGTGGTAAAAAGCGCGCGTGTCATGAAAAAAGCCGTCGCCTATTTACTGCCCTACATCGAAGAGGAAAAACGCCTTTCGGGCCGGGAAGCCGAAACCAATGGTGTGATCATCATGGCAACGGTGAAAGGCGATGTACACGACATCGGTAAGAACATCGTCGGCGTTGTACTGTCGTGCAACAACTACGAGGTTATTGATCTGGGTGTGATGGTACCGGCTGAGGACATTCTCGATGCGGCTGAAAAACACAACGCCGATGTGATTGGCCTGTCTGGCCTGATCACTCCCTCGCTGGACGAAATGGTGACCGTTGCCCAGATGATGGAACAGCGCGGCATGAAAAAGCCGCTGTTGATCGGCGGCGCAACGACCTCGAAAATCCATACGGCGGTAAAAGTCGAGCCACAGTATTCAGCACCGGTCGTCCATGTTCTGGATGCGTCCAAATCGGTGCCCGTGGTCAGTCAGTTGCTGTCGTCGAACAAGGATGCCTACGTCAGTGAGCTGCGCGATAGCTACCAGCAATTGCGTGAAAGCAATGCCCGCAAGCGTGGCCAGAAAGAATTTGCCAGCCTGGACTTTGCCCGTGCCAATGCCTACCAGCCCAACTGGGCAGACTACCAGCCGACACCACCTACCTTCATTGGCAACCGGACCTTCACAGATTATCCGCTGGCCGAGATAAAGGAACGCTTCGACTGGACCCCCTTTTTCAAAACCTGGGAACTGCATGGAAAGTATCCAAAGATCCTGACCGACAAGGTTGTCGGCGTGGAAGCCAGCAAGCTGTTCAAAGACGCTACAGACATGCTGGACCGGATCGTCGAAGAAGGCTGGCTGCAATGCAACGGCGTGGTCGGTCTCTACCCGGCGGCAGGCATTGAGCGGGATCAAACCGAACTCTATGCGGATGAAGACCGCACCCAACCACTGGCAACACTGAACCACCTGCGCCAGCAGGCCGAACGACCCGACGGACGCGCCTTTCGTTCGCTGGCCGATTTCGTCGCGCCCAAAGACAGTGGCGTCAACGATTACATGGGCGCCTTTGTCGTGACCTGCCACGGCGCAGAAGAACGCGCCAAAGTCTACGAAGCTGATCACGATGACTACAATGCCATCATGATCAAAGCCCTGGCCGACCGGTTTGCCGAAGCCTTTGCAGAAGTTCTGCACGAGAAGGTGCGCAAGGAACTCTGGGGTTATGTGGGCGATGAGCAGCTGGACAACGAAGCGATCATCGCCGAGAAATATCAGGGCATTCGCCCCGCACCGGGTTACCCGGCGTGCCCGGAACACAGTGAAAAGGCCACCTTGTTCCAACTGCTGGATGCTGAGAAAGCCACCGGTTGCTCACTGACCGACAGCTTTGCTATGTGGCCGGCCTCAGCCGTCAGTGGCTGGTACTTTGCGCACCCGGAAAGCCGTTATTTTGGTCTCGGTAAGATCGACCGCGATCAGGTAGAGGATTACGCCGAACGCAAAGGCTGGGATCTGACCACCGCCGAGCGCTGGCTACGGCCGACCCTGGGGTACGACGAGCTCTGACGGGCATTTGGTTGTCAGCTACGGCGCTTTCCTGTGATACTGAGCGCTCAAGTATTAACTCAAGTTTCGGAGTTCGCGGTTGGCTATGTTGCCAGTCGCCCGCACCGGCCACCAGGTAGGGCTATCGAGGGTCGGGCGGAGTGCCGCCCACTCAACCCATCCATGGGGCCTGGACCGCAGCATCCTTGCTGCGGACCACCCTCGATAGCCCTACCTGGCATCCGGTGCTAAATCCTGTGCTAGCGAACTCCGAAACTTGAGTATTAAGGATAGGGATACGTGGCTGACTCCAAACCGTCAAACTGGCTATCTCAGGCTCAAGAGTGGCTGTGGCACCCGAATTTGTCCAAATTGCCGCGTCCGGGCCGGGTAGGTATTCGGATAGCGCGGATTGCCTTTGCCGTGGTCAAAGATCTCGCGCGGGGCAACACCAATCTGCATGCGATGAGCCTGGTGTACACTACCCTGCTGTCGATTGTCCCGTTTCTCGCGTTGAGCTTTTCGGTTCTGAAAGGCTTTGGCGTCCACAATCAGCTGGAACCCTTGCTACAGAGCCTGTTGCTGGCGCCGCTGGGCGACCGCAGCCAGGAGATCACCAGTAATGTACTCGATTTTGTCGATAACATTCGGGTCGGGGTATTGGGCGCCGTTGGTCTTGGCATCCTGGTGTATACGGTCATTTCACTGGTGCAAAAAGTTGAACGGTCCTTTAATCATGTCTGGCGTGTCAGCCAGATTCGGCCGCTGGCTCAGCGCTTCAGCAATTACCTGAGCGTTATTCTGATAGGCCCCCTGCTGGCCTTCTCGGCACTGGGTGCGACCGCTGCCCTGGTAAGCTCAGAGACGGTGGAAAGCATGCTGGAAATAGCGCCACTGGGCTTGGTCTTTGCTGTGTTATCGCGTCTGGCGCCCTACGTGGTCATCATCACGCTGTTCACCTTTCTGTATTATTTAATTCCCAATACGAGCGTTAAATTACGGCATGCCTTCATCGGCGGTGCCGTGGCCGGTTTCCTGTGGCAAACCCTGGGTTACCTGTTTACCCTCTTTGTCACCAGCTCTACCCAGTTCACGGCTATTTATTCGGGGTTCGCTGTTGGTATTCTGCTACTGGTCTGGATCTACCTGTCATGGCTGGTTTTGCTGACCGGTGCCACCGTCACCTACTACAGTCAGAACTTCCGTTACATTCGCCAGCGCCAGACCAATCTGCCCAGCGCTGAAACCGATGAAGCTGTGGGCCTGACTCTGATGTACCGAATCGCCCACCGCTTTGATTGCAATGAACCGGGTGTAAAGGCCGCTACCTTGAGCAGTGAAATGAACGTAGACGCCGCTGTGATCGACCGCCTTATGGACAAGTTGCTGGAGGCTCAGTTGATTGTGCGCAGTGAGGAGCATTTGCTGACACCGGCACGCCCTCTGGACCAGATTGACCTGGCAGACCTGCTTCATATCATCCGCGCACCCGACGCGGAAATGGCGACACCGTCCTATACATCGGACATGCAAGACAGGATTCAACAAGCGATGGAAACGGCGTTTAAGCACCAGACACTGGAAGACTGGGTGCGTAAGAATGAGAACGCCGGAACCGACTAGGGCGCTATCGCAACCATACTTTCATCGGCCCATTTGACCGCGTCCAGATAGGCCGTGGCCCACTGTGCTGGTGAGAGCGGTGTTTTTGCCAGTGAATTAAAATCCATCTGTTCGTACGCCAGCACGCGTTGATATACCTCGCCGGCGACGCCTTCATGATTCAGCAGCGCCAACTTGACCGGTGTACTCAGAATAATGGTATCCAGCAACTCGACCATAGGCTGGTCCATCAGGGCATCCAGCACTGAAAACAACCCGACAATGAACATCTGATGACGCACTTCCGGGTGCCAGAGGTCGGCAACCAGTTCACACAGACGCGCGCGTACCAGAGCCGTGGTAATAAGCTCAAGGGGCTTGCTCTCATCCATCCGCGTCATCAGAATCAGCGACACCCAGTGTTTTACATTGTCGATACCCAGCAAGACGATGGCATCCTTGATCGAATCCACTTCCCGACGCAGCGAAAACGCAGCACTGTTGATGTAGCGAAGCAGTTTGTAACTCAGGGAAATATCGTGGGCGAGTAAGGCTTCGAGCTCATCAATACCAACATCGGGTTGCTGCAGTTTGCTGAGCAGGTCAAATACAACGGCCTTGTTTGCTTCAACCCCCTTGCTTACAACCATTTGCGGGCGGCAATAGAAATAGCCCTGAAAGCAGTCGAAGCCAAGCTCTTCACACAACTGTTTCATCGCCTGGGTTTCAACTTTTTCGGCAATGATTTTTACGGGGTACCGACGCAACTGCGCCAGTAGTTTTTCCAGGTTTTCACGGTCCCGACCGAGCACATCGACTTTCACATAATGGGCCCAGCGCAGCAGCGGCCGGGTATCTTCAGTCAGTTGAAAATCATCCAGCGCCAGCTTGAAACCCTGCTGCGAGAGGCGCCTCAGCCCCTGCAAAACATCCGGTGTGGCTTCAATGTCTTCCAGCACCTCAAGCACGCACTGCTCGCGGAACATCGGCGTCAGGGCACTGTTAGTGATGAAGGCTTTGGGCAGATTGATAAACACCAGACCGCTACCGGTGAGGGTATCGATACCGATGTGAATAAACGAATTGAGAATGGCGTCGCTGGAAGCCCGCTCGGGGTCCTGAATGCGCGCCTCATTAACATCGCTGTCGCGGTACAGCAACTCATAACCAATGACCTTCAGATCACGGTCATATATCGGCTGTCGAGCAATGAAAAACTGCGCCATGGAGGCCCTTCCTGCTGGCTTATCTTGCCTGATAAGGGTCTACATTAGCCGCTGTGGCTCGTCTTGCCAAGCGGCTATTGAGCCCGGAGGTCTGGCTGAGAGGCATTGGTCCGCACCGGGTGCCGGGGATGCCCCTGTGGGGTCGGCGTAAATCCGTCCATGGAGCCTAGGCCGCAGCATCCATGCTGCGGACTCCCCCACAGGAGCATCCCCAACACCCGGTGCTCACCTCTTCTGCAAACTCCGAAATCTAAAACACAAGTTATAACTGACCTAGCGCCGCATCGAAATCAGCCATCAAATCTGACACCGCTTCAATGCCAACCGACAAGCGCAGCAGATCGTCCGGCACTGGAGTCCCCTCGCCTTCTATACTTGCGCGATGTTCTACCAGACTTTCTACACCGCCCAACGACGTGGCACGCTTCCAAACCTTCAGTGTCGCCGCCACCTGAATGGCCGCCGCTGCACCGCCCTT
>DASSWT010000047.1:0-7221 GCA_035704555.1 Saccharospirillum sp.
ACCCGATGTGCTGCTGTTTGAAGGCTGGTGTGTTGGCCTGGCGGCGCAATCCGAGGCTGAGCTGGAGCAGCCGGTCAATGAGCTGGAAAGCCGGGAAGATGGTACTGGCGACTGGCGCCGGTTCGTTAATGATCAGCTGCAGCACCATTATGAACCCTGGTTCGCACAACTGGATGCACTGATTGTGTTGCAGGCACCGGGGTTTGAGCAGGTGTTTGCCTGGCGCAAGAAGCAGGAAGAGGCATTGCGGGCTCGCAAACAGGGCCAGGGAGTTATGGATGAGGCGGCGTTGGGTCGATTTATCGCTCATTACGAGCGACTGACCCGACACGCTCTGGCCACGCTGCCCGACAAAGCCGATGTGCTGATACCGCTGGCGGCTGATCAGCAACCCGGTGATCCGCAGTGGTTGAAGCAGGGAGGAGGTCAATGATGCCGTGGATGGTACTGACCGATCTGGATGGCACTCTGCTCGACCACGACAGCTACGACTGGCGCCCGGCCGAGCCCGCGCTGCGTGCCTTGCAGGCGCGTGGAGTACCGGTGATCGCTGCCACCAGTAAAACCGCTGCAGAACTGGTGTCGCTGCGCACCGACATACCCTACCTGGCGCCGTTGATGGCCTGTGAAAACGGGGCTGTGGTGATTGATGACCGGCCTGGCTTTCAGACCCGGGAGGTGCTGGGTGAAGCGACTGACACTCTGATCGGCTGGTTTGAACTGGCCAGCCGGAAAACCGGGGCACAGGGCATTGGCTTTCACCAGGCCAGTGACCAGCAAGTGGCCGACTGGACCGGGCTGAGGCTGGCGGATGCTGCTCAGGCCCGGGCTCGTGAAGCCTCTCTGCCGGTTTATTTCCCGGTGGACTGGCCGCGGCGAACGGAATTCATCCGCGCTGTGGAAGCCCAGGGCGGGCGGGTTCTGGAAGGCGGGCGATTCTTGCACCTGGCCGGCTACGCCGACAAGGGTACCGCCCTGCACTGGATGAAACGCCGCCTGAACATTGAACAAACCGTCGCACTGGGCGATGGCGGCAACGACGACGCCATGCTTGCCCAAGCCACCATCGCAATACGCATTCCCACTGCCGGCACGCGCCGGCCTGAATCCCTGACGACCATTCGACGTGCCTGCCAACCGGGCCCTGCCGGTTGGAACGAAGCAATGATGTCGTTGCTGAACCAGGGGCTGTTCGACGAATCCCGAGGAGAACGAGATGAGTGATTTTTTCCAGAACGGCGTTATCGCCAACCTGCACAACCTGGTGGACCGCCCGCTGGCGTCCATGGAGAAGGAATTGGTCGGCTTTTCCCATCAAAACCCCATGGCGCTGGTGCTGCCATCCCTGTATTCCGAACTCGAACAGCCCGCGCTTGAAAATATCGTTCAGGAGCTGATCCCGGTGCCCTACCTTAACGACATCGTGGTCGGGCTGGACAGAGCCAATCGCGAGGAGTTCAAACACGCCCAACAGTACTTTTCACGGCTGCCGCAACAGGTGCGCATTCTCTGGAACGACGGGCCACGCCTGCAGGCCATCGACCGTTTGCTGGCCAGCAAGGGTCTGGCGCCAGCCGAGATGGGTAAAGGCCGCAATGTCTGGTATTGCTACGGCTACATTCTCGCGGCGAACCGGGCCAAAGCGGTGGCCATGCACGACTGCGACATCAAAACCTACGATCGCAGCATGCTGGCCCGGCTGATTTACCCGGTGGCCAACCCGGCCTACCGCTATCAGTTCTGCAAGGGGTATTACGCCCGCATTGCCGACAATAAAATGAACGGGCGGGTGTGCCGGCTGCTGGTGTCACCATTGATACGGGCGCTAAAAATGGTGAAGGGCGAAAACGAGTTTCTGGAATACATGAGCTCGTTTCGGTATGCCTTGTCGGGTGAGTTCAGCCTGAGAACCGATGTGTTGCGCAACATTCGGATACCCAGCGACTGGGGCCTGGAAGTCGGTGTGCTGGCTGAACTGCACCGCAATTACAGCCCGCGCAGCATCTGCCAGGTAAACGTGGCCGACATTTATGATCACAAACACCAGCCACTGAGCCCGGAAGACGCGCGCCAGGGCTTGTCGAAAATGTCCCGGGACATCAGTAAGGCATTCTTTCGCAAACTGGCCACCCAGGGCCAGGTGTTCACCGAGGAACATTTTCGCACCATCAAGGCAACCTACTACCGGGTGGCGCTCGATTACATCGAAACTTACTACAACGATGCCGTGTTCAATGGCCTGTCGCTGGATCGTCATGCCGAAGAGGAAGCGGTGGAGCTGTTTGCCCGCAACGTGATGTCTGCAGGGCAGGAGTTTCTTGAGAACCCCATGGCAACGCCCTTTATGCCCAGCTGGAGCCGGGTGCAGTCGGCCATTCCCGACATTCTCGAACAGATTTTCGACGCTGTGGAGCTGGATAATCAGGACATGAAGTAACACAAGGCTCGCCTCTGGGCGCCGTACGATCAATAATACCCACCTGAGCGGCGCCAAGTCGCTCAACCTGAGCTAGCCGTTCCGCTGGGATTTACCCAATGCCAGCGGTCTGCGGCTCAGCTAATAACGAGATCACTCTGCAGAAGCGGTCCGAAAAAGTAAAACCATCAACCTGACAATCAACCCGACTACAAACGTTAATAACACCAGGGAAGCACCATGAAACAGCAATTTATGCAAACGCTGGGCGAATTTATTGTCGCCAACCAGAAAGATTACCCCAACGCCTCCGGCGAATTCTCCGCCCTGTTCTCCGCTATTCGTCTGGCGGCCAAGATTATCCACCGGGAAATCAACAAGGCCGGTCTCGCTAACCTGGCCGGCCTGGCCGGGGGCGACAACATTCAGGGTGAAGCCCAACGCAAGCTGGATGTTCTGGCCAACGAAACCTTCAAGGCGGCCTTGGCCGCACGCGGCGTGGTCTGTGGCATTGCCTCGGAAGAGGAAGATCATTACATCCTGCTGGACGACGGCCTCAATACCGACAGCAAGTACATCGTGCTGATGGACCCGCTGGATGGGTCCTCCAACATTGATGTAAACGTGTCGGTGGGCACGATCTTCTCGGTATACAAGCGCCGCTCGCCCCTGGGCACCAAGGTGACCGATGCCGACTTCTACCAGCGCGGTAACGAGCAAGTCGCCGCCGGCTACGTTATCTATGGTTCGTCCACCATGATGGTGTACACCACCGGCCATGGCGTGAATGGCTTTACCTTCGACCCGACACTGGGCGTATTTTGTTTATCGCACCCGAACATGAAAACACCGGAGCTCGGCCAGATCTACTCGGTCAACGAAGGCAATTATGTGCACTTCCCCGATGGCGTGAAACGCTACATCAAGTACTGCCAGGTAGAGGATGCTGCAACGTTCCGGCCCTACACCAGCCGCTACATCGGCTCACTGGTCTCAGACATCCATCGCAACCTGATTTACGGCGGCATTTTCCTGTACCCGTCCTCTGCACCTTACCCCCACGGCAAGTTGCGGTTGTTGTATGAGTGCAACCCCATCGCTTTTTTGGTGGAACAGGCGGGTGGCCGGGCCATCTGCGGGTCTGGCAAGCGCATCATGGACATTCAGCCAGAATCGCTGCATGAGCGGGTGCCATTCTTCGCTGGCTCTCCGCGCATGATCGAAGATCTGGAAACCTGCCTCGATGAGTTTGGCGGCAAGGGCTGAGCCCTGTTCAGGCCGGGCGCGCAATGCGTCCGGCCACTGGCGTTCAATGACAAAAAATTACAGTCATAACTGCTTGATTTGCAACGCCGCCTCAAACCCTCTTTGAAAACCTGCCCTAAAGCGGATGCATTCTGAATCCGCTTGCTTATAATCCGCGCCCCTCCAACGGGTCAGCTTCCATGGCAGGCCGTTGGGCGGGGCGGGGTATTTGTGCAGCCCCGCAATCTCAGGTGTATCAATCCAGATGTGCAAATCCATTAGGTGCGAGGGTTATGGTGAGTCAGGCAGAGGTATCCAACAGTCAGGGTCATTTGTGTCTGGCGTCGAGCCTGATACTGAATGAACGGCCATTACCGATTCGTTTTTTCTACAAGGAAGCCGCGCAACATGCCAACGATACCGGCTTCCGGTTTTACAGCGGGTTCGAGACGGATGATTTCTTGCAGGAAGACCATGCGGCCTGCGTAGCGCCGCTGGATTGCATGGCCCGGCTCGACCCAAGCATCATCGCACTGGTCGAACGCTCCAGCGTGGGCAGCGTTTGGGAACGACAGCCCGATAGTAATGATTGGGTGCCGGTTTATGATTACACCATTCCTGATTAGTAACTCAAGTTTCGGAGTTCGGGTTGCTTGAGTGGCGTTGGCCCGCATCGGATACCGGGTATGCCCCTGTGGGGTCGGCGTAAATCCGTCCATGGAGCCTAGGCCGCAGCATCCATGCTGCGGACTCCCCCACAGGGGCACACCCGGCACCCGCTGCTAGTCTCTCAGACGAACTCCGAAACTTGAGTAATAGTTACCGGTCGGTCTGTACCAGCCAGGGTTGGGAGAACCAGTAGAAGAATGAGCCGCTGCGTGCCTGTGAGGTGCAGTTAAAGCGGTGACGTCCGTCGCTTAGGGCTTCCGGTGCCGTTACCCGAAACCGGGTGTCAGCCATCCATTCTGCCTCGACCCAACTACCGTCGACAAAGCAATTGAGCGACCGACTCATGTCTGACATGTCCGTCACTTCCACAGTAACACTGGGGCGGGTTTCTGAGGTCAGCATGTCGGGCAGCGCTTCCCGGTTCACCGGCATGGGCTTGCTGTTGAGCTTGGTGAGTAGCGTTTCCGGGTTGGCGTAGACACCGGCTGCCGCAAAGCGTGGCAGGGCGCCCCAGTCACTGTTGGCACTTATGCCCCCGGAATGTTGTGCAAAGGCAACATAGCCTTCATCCAGCAAGGCTTGTTTGAGTGCCTTGTTGTATTCGCCATAGGGGTAGGCGAACCAGCGGGGGACTGTGTCGCCCAGTTCGTTGGTCAGACGGTTTTGGGCATAATTGACGTTCTTGACCATGGATTCCAGCCAGTCGTCATCAAGCGGTGAATGCCGAACCATGTAATCGTGGTCGCGGCTGTGGTTGGTGATGGTCGCCCCCCATTCCTGCAAGTCCCGCAGCTGATCCCAGCTCATCATTTCCTGGAAGTTCTGGTCGATTGGGTCGGTGGCGACGAAGACAGTGAACGGCACATCAAACTCTTTCAGCAGTGGAAAGGCATTGGTGTGGATGTTCTCGTAGGCATCATCAAAGGTCAGGGCGACGGCTTTTTCTGGCAAATTCACGTCTGCGTCTCCGCGCAGGGCCGCCAAAGCGTCCTCCAGCGACACCACGGTAAAATCGTTGTCGCGCAGCAATTGAAGATGCTCGCGAAAGCCAGCTGGGCTGATGGTGGTGCTGGCGGGTGTGTCGTTGGCTACGTGGTGATAAACCAGAATATTAACGGAGTCTGTCGCATGTGCAGTAAAACTGCTCAAGGCCACGGTCAGCGTAGCGATCAGGCGCTTGATCATAAAAGGGGCTCCTTGGATGAGTCGGTTTCGATGGGACGTTGCGGATCGGTGATCCATTCACTCCAGGATCCGGCATAGAGGCGGGGTTGCGGATAACCCGCCAGAGTCATCGCCAGAATGTTGTGGCAGGCGGTAACGCCGGAACCGCAATAACTCACGGTGTGTTGATGGTTGCCAACGCCGGCAAACCGGTCGGCAAGGGCCGCAGGCTCGAGAAAGCGTCCACTGGCATCCAAATTACTGGTGAAATCAGCACAGCGGGCACCGGGAATGTGACCGGCCCTGGCATCCAGAGGTTCCTGTTCGCCGAGAAAACGGGGCAGGGCTCTGGCATCCAGTAAGGTCAGGTCGGGCAGTGCATCCTGCACTTGCTTGCCGGAGATCACCCAGTCGGGTGGGCAAGTCACGGTAATGTTTCCGGCGCGGTGCGGGTGATTGTCGGCGCCGGACTGGACCGGCCCCTGCCAGGCATCCACGCCGCCATTGAGTACCTGAACCCGTGAGACGCCTGCCCAGCGCAGCAGCCACCAGGCTCGTGCGGCGAACATGGTATTGTTCTGGTCATAAACCACAACAGTAGAGTCGTCATTGACGCCCCAGTCGCGCAAGCGCGTTTGCCAGTCTTCCGGGTGGGGCAGGGGGTGACGACCGGTCTGGCCGGGAATGCGGGTGCCGGACAAATCCCGGTCCAGATGCGCATAGACGGCACCGGGAAGATGTTCCCGCAAGTAGTGCTGTTCGCCAGCGGCCGGGTCGGCCAGGTTGAACCGGCAATCCAGCAGTAACGGAGAGACAATGTCGGGATTAGCCAGCCACTCAGCCAGTTGATCGGCCTCAATCAGCGGGTGATAAGCAATGGACATACGTCGGGTTCCTTTCAGTTGACAGGCTACGATAGCGACTATCGCTGGCAATGAGAAGCGCAGAGGCTGTCATGAAAGGGTAAGCGTTGCTTGAGGGTGGAGAGCGGTATGGCTGGGCCGGCAGGATTCGAACCTGCGGATGACGGGATCAAAACCCGTTGCCTTACCACTTGGCGACGGCCCATTAAAGTGCGGAAACAGTACCGACTAAAGCGCAGGAATACTACCACTGAAGGCGGGAAGATGGCTGGGCCGGCAGGATTCGAACCTGCGGATGACGGGATCAAAACCCGTTGCCTTACCACTTGGCGACGGCCCATTAAGAAGTTGGTGGCTATGGCTGGACTTGAACCAGCGACCCCAGCATTATGAATGCTGTGCTCTAACCAGCTGAGCTACATAGCCTCCGTAACGGCTGCGTATTATGCGAATATTTTCCAGTGTGTCAACACGATCATCTCATTTTTTTCAAAAAATTCAAGGGCTTAGAACCCTGAATCCAAAGATGAAATTCCTTCTGCAACGCACTGAATACCGGGGCTGTAACCACCGCCTCGCACAACCGATAAGCAGGGCGGCGATTTTCGCAGGATTGGCCAAAAAAACAAGCGATCTGTGACACCCTTCGACCAGGTGCCGTGGGTTCCGTTTTTTGTGACGGGGTACCGAATCCCGCACAAGACTCTATTGTTTCATACCCTGCCTCGCTAAACTGCCGGTCAGGTGCTGCGACTGGACACTGGGCTGCCGCAGCCTCACATTGGAACCCTGTGACCTTACCGCATTGAAGGAGAGTAAAATGGAGTCGTGGATCAGTACTGTTATTACCTGGGGCGTGCCTGC
>DASSWT010000097.1:0-13715 GCA_035704555.1 Saccharospirillum sp.
GAGTCCAGGTGGACCGTGGTGAATAAAGCTTCCTGGGTGATGTCGAGACCGCGCATTATCTGATTGGCTCCAGATCAGTTTGACTGAGAGTATGTTACCAAACCCACGATTCATGCGGGATAATTTCAACAGCCTGCTAGGGCAACTGGGCCAGTCTCGAGCTGTCTGTCTGCGAAGCTCAGGTCGAGCTCTTCAGCGCGAAGACTTTGCCACCCGATGAGTGGCTCGTCATTGGAGCCATCCCTGATGTGCAGTGCGGTAATGTCGGCTGAGCCTTGAAAGGCAAAGGGTTGCTGCGCATCGGTGTTTATTTCACCGCTCAAGTTAAACCTCCCGGTATCGATTCGCACGTTTACGAACTGACGCAGGTAGGGTTCGGCTTGTATCAGGGCCAGCTCATCAACGCGGGCGCTACCCTCCAGCGCGAGGTTCGGCAGAAGTTGAAGTGTGCCGTCGAAGGCGAGCTTGCCGCCCTCCGCAAGCGTTCCGTTCAGGCTTAACGGAAACCGGCTGTCTTGCTGCAGTGAGAGCTCCTCGACGGAGAGCTCGATATCCTGCAATGCGAGCGACACCGGGTTCACCGCATCAGTGGACGCGTCATGCAGGTTGTCTGCAAAGCGCAGGACACCGCCATCTACACGCAGTTCTGTAACTCGTAACGCTGGAAGCTGCGCGGGCTCGTCTTCATCGGAGGCTTGGTCAGAGTCTGCGGCGGCCAGACGGGCGAGGCGGGTTTCGCCCGTGTCCAAGCGCTCTTCCTGAACAACCGGTTGGTCGAGGTGGACTGTCTGAAAGGTCCAGGCTCTGTTGATGATGCTCGCCCAGGTAAGATCAAGAAACAGCTGGTTCCATGTGATCAGTTGCCGGTTATCGATGTCGTCCAGCGCGAGTCCATCGACGCGAAGCGTTAAGGTGTAGGGGTTGGCGTGTACTGCCTCTATGCGCAGTGCTCGCCCAAAGTCTTCCCGGGCGGTGTCCACGGCTAGGTACTGGACGAGCCAGGGTACGCCAAAAAAGCCCAGCAAGGTGTACAGGATGACCAGCGCCAGTGTCAGTACCAGCAACCAGAACCGAAGCCGGCGCGGAGAGACCCATTGTGTTCGTAAATAGCCGCCGAACTGACTAAGCGAGCCATGGTTCATCAGTCCATATCCTTTGGAGTGAGTTAGAGTACAGAGGGTAGACCTGTCTGTGCTCAGTGCCACCATATCCGCAGACTAATGGGACAGGCTCCACAATGAAAGCATGTTTAGCCGGGCCTGGCTTTAAGCAGGGGCCCGGTGACTCGCACTATAGGGTGTGGTTCAGAATCCATTAACAGGGCGTTGATGGCCGGTGGGTTCTTCAACCGTCATGGCCTGCAGGGAGTTGGGAGTGCGAGTGTTGACGTAATACACCCTGCCTTCGTCTTCGCCGTCTGACCAAACCTGAATCAGCCGGTGTGGTCCCGGTGCCATGCCACGCATCATGACGTTATCCGGCGTGGAGCCCAGGTCGCCCAGTACCACCAGTCCCAGGCCAGGGTTGGAGGCGATTACCGCGCCGATGTAACCGTCACGCCAGAGGAACACTTCACCGAGCTCGGTCATGTTGCTGATGGAATCGCCTTTCCCCGTGGATGAGGCTCCGAACCACTGGGCGCCGGGAATTTCCACTGAATCGCTGCCATCCATTTTCATGGCCACGGCGTGGTCTTGCCCGGTGTGGTCGGCGCGGTTGTAGAAAATCCAGCCGTTGCGGCTGCCCAATACCTCGGTCATGATTCCGGCAAAAGTCGTTGTGCTGTCGTCGAGCACCTTCCGGTCGTTACCGGTCGAGTCCCAGCTTACTACCTTGCTGCCCACCGAGGCTGCCACCCGGCCATCGCCGGCGATGATAAAGCCGGTATCGAAGCCCAGAGATTCTTCCTGCTCTGCCAACAGGCTCCAGCTGTCGCCCTCAACACGGTACAGATCCTGAGGTCCGAAACTCAGTGCGCCCGCTATGCCGAAAAACAGTACATTGCCTTCACGGGCCAGATGACGGTCGGCGGGCATGATTGGGCCGCCAGCTATGCCGGTGGGGAAAATTAGAGGCTCATCGTCTTCATTTAGTACTTGAGTCAAGGCGGTTACTGCAGCTCCTCCTGGAGCAAAAAGCCAAAGAGAGGTTTCTGCCGAGCAGTCGGCCTGATCCAGAACGGTGATGGCCAGATACTGAGTCCCATCAGCCAGTGGGCCACCCAGGGCAACAGCGTGGCTCGCCTCTTTCCCGGCAGGCAGGAAGTTGACGCCGGCGCCGGCGTTTGTTGTGCTGGTGAAGCCTCGGGAAATTAGGTATCCGTTGCACTGATTTGAATCGTCGGTTCTCAGTGCCAGATAGTTGTAGGTGCCAGAATCGCTATCCACATGAGAGAATGGCGCAATGTAACCGTTGATGGATGAGAGCGTCACCCTTGGATCATCGGTTGCCGAGAAGGACATTCGCACATGCTCTTTATTGCCGGGTGCGCCATAGCTGAGCTCCGCTCTGTCGGCATTTACATAGTTTTGCCGCAACATCGCCCCCACGCTGCTCAAATGGAGGGCTTCGATGTAACTTTCCGAAGACACCCTCACACCCATCTGACCGGTCAGAATGGTTTCACTATCGGTACTGGCTCGGGCAAAGCCCTCTGAAGACGCAATGCCGGTTGCCCGGTTATGCACGAATAATACATCCGACACCCGATAGTTCTCGACACTGCCATCATTTTCATCAATATCAGATTCATAAAGAGGCCGGTAGAGCGTCCGCCCAAGTGCCTCAGGGTTGCTGCCAGCCTCTGCCACCGACAGGTGTTGCTTGAAGATGCTCTCAGGGTTGGCCGGATTCATCGCATACAGAGAGGAGTAGTTGCTGCCATCTTCTTTATAGCTGTTGCTGAAGTACAGGATGTCATGATTATCGGCATCGCCTTCCAGGCCGGGCAGTTGAGAGATGTTCCAACCAGCACCTGATCCACTGCCGCCGCTGCCAGACCCTCCTCCACCCGGTCCATTACCTCCACCCCCGGAACTCTCTCCACACCCCGCGATAGCACCGATCAGAGCCAGCGTCACTATTCCAGCGATCCTTCCTTGTGAAATCATTGTCCACCTCGTTATTGTATATGTTGTCTAATACCGCAGTCGCAGCGATGGTTAACCATACTGGGGAACAGGCGGTGCCGGTGTCCTGCAAATGCTATACACTGCCTTGACTACGGCATCTAACGAACAACGGCCATTTACTGCAGGGTCGTTTCTCCAGGCGACTAAAAATGACCTATCGTATTCACATTTTTAACGCAGCAGTCTCCAGAAATTGAACGCTGGGGTGCATCTTGCGAGGTAGATTATTAGGTAACATAACGATACCGACGCCTGGTTTTCCGTATGGATTCCTATAGGCCGACGGAGGAGCTGTGCAGTATAATTCTAAAGCAGTTGGCCTCATAACCCGTACTCGTCCGTAAGCAGCATTTCAAAAAACCCGACCAGAGTATTGGGTTGAATCAGTTCGGTATCGGGGTGTTCGAACAGCTCTTCCGGATCGTGGGTAAAACACCTAGCCGGACGGCATAGCCGCTAGAGGTTTCTAGTGTGATTGAGTCCGCCTGTGTAGCGGCCGTGAATAAGTAGCAATTATAAAAAAAGCGAGTATCTGAAAAATTGAATTGAACATTCGAAATGCTGTTGTTGGCTTTAGTGTAGTGTTACGTTGATACTGCTTATACAATACTTTTTCGAGCAGTTACATCGTGGAGTTGATATGAAAATACAAGCAAGTGTAGGCACATTGGATATTCTGGGTCATCTGATACTCTGGTTTATTATCATTCTGATCACGCTGGGAATAGGGGCTTTCTTCTTTCCTTATTCTTTCGCTAAATTCATCATAAATCGCTCTGAATTGATTGATAACCAGGGAGTTTCAAGGCCAATGGAGTGTCATACAGATTTATTTGGAAATATTGGCCATGTAATCCTTTGGATCATAATATCAATCATCACTTTTGGCATTGGTTATGCGTTCTATTTTTACAAAGTCTGGAATTATTCATTGAATAACACAACCATTGGCTGATGTGTCTCACCCACCGGGTCAATTCCGGGTCAATCGCTGTTCCGAACGCTGTATAGCACCGACTGGTGGGCGCTGAGGGGTTTTTTAAGGCTGGCTATGGGAGCTTAGACATTAGTTGTATTTTGCTGCGATTGAGTTGAATAACAGCGACCCCTCTGCAAGTTTGCTAGGGTCAGTCGCTCTGACGCAGTAGAAGACCGGTCGCACTCAGGTGAAAACAAAAACAACACCGGGAGACAGACAATGTCCGAGTTCAAAACGAATCGCCGCAAGTTCCTCAAGGGCAGCGGTACCATCGGGGCCGGTCTCGCCGCCCCCATTATTTTCTCCTGAAAGGCAAGCGCCTACACCAACGAGCCAGGGTCTGGCAGTGTGACGCTCGGGTTTAACGTACCCCAGTCCGGCCCCTACGCCGACGAGGGTGCCGACGAACTTCGCGCCTACCGTCTGGCCGTCAAACACCTTAACGGTGAAGGCGACGGCGGCATGCTGAATACATTTTCCTCCAACGCTTTGGAAGGCAGCGGCATTCTCGGCCGGCGCGTGGAATACGTGACCGGTGACACTCAAACCAAGTCAGATGCGGCACGTGCCTCGGCTCGGGCCATGATCGAAAAAGACGGCGCTATCATGATCACCGGCGGCGCGCTAGGACAGTGCAACCCGGGCGCCTGAAGCGACCAACCCGCCATGGCCGGGGCTAGTCGGCAGCGAGCTGATTCGCCCCGGTGACTTGATCATCTGGATAGGCCCATGTCGAGTGAGCGCTTGTCATCATCAAGGTAGCAACCGATGGACGCCATCCTGTTACAGATTCTCAATGGCCTGGACAAAGGCAGCGCCTATGCGCTGATCGCTCTGGGCCTGACGTTGATATTCGGCACTCTGGGCGTGGTTAATTTTGCGCACGGGGCGCTGTTCATGATCGGTGCCTTTTGCACCGTGGTGCTGAACAACCTGTTGTCACTGCAACGAGTGACCCTGTCGGAAACCGAGACCACTCCCTGGGGGGACCCCAAGGAAATCACTACACCCTATGCCGAGCTCTGGTTTGGCGACCTGGGCTTGGCGATGATTGATTACTCGGTGCTTTGGGCCGTCCTCTTTGCGATTCCCGTAATGCTGGCTGTCGGCATCATTATGGAACGTGGGCTGATCAAGTATTTCTACAAGCGGCCGCACGCCGACCAGATTCTGGTGACTTTCGGTCTGGCTATTGTGTTGCAGGAAATCATCAAGCTGTTTTTCGGCGCCAGTCCGATTCCGCAACCGGCGCCGGAGGCTTTCACGGGCGCGGTCGACATCGGTGCTGCCCTGGGGGTTGGCGCCGGAACGATCATCTACCCGATCTGGCGATTGTTTTACTTCTGTTTCGCCGCTGTGGTGATCAGCGGTGTATTCGCTTTTCTACGCTATACAACCTTTGGCATGGTGGTGCGCGCCGGCATGGAAGACCGCGAAACGGTGGAACTGCTGGGCATCAACATCGACAAGCGTTTTACCGCCATGTTTGGCCTGGCTGCCGTGGTTACCGGACTGGCCGGGGTGATGTACACCCCCATCCTGTCACCCAATTACCACATGGGCATGGACTTTCTGGTGCTCTGCTTTGTTGTGGTCGTGGTCGGTGGCATGGGGTCGCTGGTGGGTGCGGTGGCCGCCGGGTTTTTGCTCGGTATTCTGCAGAGCTTTGCCGCCATGCCTGAAATCAAGGCATTCCTGTTCGGCTTTTCCATCGACCAGGTGATCATTTATCTGGTCGCGGTGGTTATTCTGTTAGCCCGACCGCGGGGCTTGATGGGCCGCAAAGGCGTGATGGAGACGTAACCATGATAAATACTCTGCGCAACAATGACCGTCTTCTGCTGCTGGTGTTTGCCATTCTTGTACTGGCGGCACCGCTCTGGCTCGCGCCCCTCGGCGCTGGCTATCCGGACCTGATGCAGCGCTTCGCCATCTTCGGTATCTTCGCCATTGGTTACAACATTCTCTTTGGTTTAACGGGTTACCTGTCGTTTGGCCATGCTGCTTTTCTCGGCGTTGGCAGCTACTCAGCGGTGTGGATGTTCAAGCTGTTGAGCATGAACATCTTCCCGGCGATGATGCTGGCGGTGATCTGTTCCGGCCTCTTCGCGCTGTTGATCGGCTATGTCTCGCTGCGCCGTTCGGGCATCTACTTCGCCATCCTGACGTTGGCCTTTGCCCAGATGTCATACAACCTGGCTTACTCGGTACTCACCCCCATCACCAATGGCGAAACCGGCTTGCAGTTGTCGCTGGACGATCCGCGTGTGCTCGATGCCGCCCAAGCCGAAGGTGTGTTGCCATCGCCCCAATTGTTCGGTCTGGGAATGGACGCGACTGCCATCGTGCCCATCCTGGGCATGGAACTGCAGTTCAACTACGGCTTCTACGTTTGTGCTGTCCTTCTGATCGCTCTGTTCTATTTGTCGATGCGGCTGTTTCGTTCGCCTTTCGGCATGATGCTGCGTGCGGTCAAGAGCAACCAGACCCGGCTGAACTATACCGGGGTCAATACCCGGCCCTTACACCCTGACGGCTTTCGTCATTTCCGGCATGTACGCAGGTCTTGCAGGCGGACTGATGGCCTGCATGGACCCTCTGGCCGGTGCCGACCGCATGCAATGGACGGCGTCGGGCGAGGTGGTGCTGATGACGATTATGGGCGGCGCCGGTACATTGCTCGGCCCGGTGCTGGGCGCCGGCATCATCAAATACTTCGAGAATATTTTCAGCCGCATTAACGACAGCGTCGTCGAAGGCTGGTTTGCCTTTATGCCTGAGGGGTTGACCGACCTCTTCGTTGCCGTGGTTAGCCCCTTTTTCGGCAAGGGCTGGCATCTGTCGCTCGGCCTGATTTTCATGCTGGTGGTCATCTTTCTGCCAGGGGGGCTGGTGGAAGGTTCGCAGCGTCTGATGGCTCTGGGCAGGCTTGTACGAGACAAGATTCAGCAGGGGGTACGCTCCGACCGCACCGCTCGAACGGAGGATCCGTAATGGGCATTCTTGAAGTAGAGGGCGTCAACAAGCATTTTGGCGGCCTGGCCGCGCTGGACGACGTGAATCTGAGCGTAGAGGAACATTCCATCCACGCCATCATCGGGCCCAATGGTGCTGGTAAGTCGACGCTGCTGAACTGCTTCGTTGGCAAGCTGGTGCCGGACAGCGGTCGTGTCACCTTCAACGGCGGCAGCCTGATCGGTCTGAAGCCGTATCAGATCAACCAGGCTGGCGTCAGCCGCGTCTTCCAGACACCGGAGATCTACCCCGAGCTGAGCATCCTGGAAAATATGCTGATACCGGCGCTGGCGCATCGCGACGGTGCTTTTCGGTTGTCGCCTTTTAAACACATGGACCGGGAAGTCGAACTGCACGAGCGCGCCGAACAGGTATTGAAGGATGTCGAACTGATCGACGAGCGGCACACGCCGGCAGCGTCCATGTCGCGGGGCAATAAGCGCCGCCTGGAAATGGCCATGTGCCTGGTACAAGAGCCCAAACTGCTGTTGCTGGACGAGCCGACGGCGGGGATGTCACGCGCAGACACCAACAACACCATCGACCTGCTAAAGTCGATCGGCGAGCGTCTGGACATCACCTTTGTGGTGATCGAGCACGATATGCACGTAGTGTTCAGCCTGGCCGACCGCATCAGCGTGTTGTCCCAGGGCCATGTCATCGTCGAGGACGTGCCGGCCAACATTAAGGGTAATCCCAAGGTCCAGGAAGCCTATCTGGGCACCCAACAGTAAGGGGCTGTGATGAATCAGGAAGTGAACATGAACGCCAATCAGGCGGCCCAGGCACCGGCCTTTTTCTCGGTCTGGGACCTGCATGCCTACTACGGTGAAAGTTACATCGTCCAGGGCGTTAGCCTGAACATTCATGAGGGCGAGATTCTCGCCCTGCTAGGGCGCAACGGCGCAGGCAAGACTTCAACGCTGCGTGCCATTGCCCGCACCGCCACGCCGACCCTAAAGCACGGTGAAATCTGGCTGGACCACCAGCCCCTGCACGAGATGAAAGCGCACGAGGCCGCGCGCGCAGGCTTGACGCTGGTGCCAGAGGACAGGCGCATCATTCCCGGTCTCAGTGTCGAGGAAAACCTCAAACTGGCGCAGATAGCGCCCGGGCACGGCTGGTCGATCCAGCGCATCTACGAACTGTTCCCACGGCTGGGTGAACGGCGCAACCAGGAGGGCGTGACGTTATCTGGCGGGGAGCAACAGATGCTGGCGATGGGCCGGGCGCTGGCGCGTGACATCAAATTACTGCTGCTGGATGAACCCTATGAGGGGTTGGCGCCCGTCATCGTTCAGGAGATTGAGCGCACCCTCAAGGAGATCCGCAATCTGGGTATCACCACCGTCATTATCGAACAGAACGCGATCGCCGCTTTGCGGCTGGCCGACCGGGCGGTCATTCTTGACATGGGCCAGGTGGTTTTTGATGGCCTGGCAGAAGAGGTGCTCAATGATGAAGAATTGCGGCACCGTTATCTGGCAATCTGAATGAGGAAGGTGTTATGGGACTGGGTGGTATTTCAATCTGGCAACTGCTGATCGTGCTGGCCATCGTGGCGCTGATTTTCGGCACTAAACGACTGAAGGGGTTGGGCGGCGACGTTGGCGGTGCCTTGAAGGGTTTCAAGCAGGCGATGAACGATGACAGCGAAGCCACGGGCACCGCGCCGTTGCACCCGGTCGGCGAGACCGAATCAGACCGCAACAGGGCGGCCTGACCTGTGTTCGATGTCGGGTTTACCGAGCTGGTGTTACTGGCCTTGATTGGCATGGTGGTCATCGGCCCGGAACGCTTGCCGGGCGTAGCGCGAACGGTTGGGCGCGGTTTGGGACAGGCCAAGCGGGCCATGCACAAGTTCCAACGCCAGTTGGAAGACGAGGTGCGCCTGGATGACAACGACCGGCCGGTACGCGGCAAGGCCGGGCCCGATGCTACGCCGAGCGACGAGGTGGAGCCGCCGTTGCAGCCGCGCGAACCTGAGGCGTCATCAACCGGTGCCACCCGCCCTTCGAGTGACGATCGGAGCTGAAACGGCCCTATCGTGTGAATAAATTATTCGAAATGGAATTGTCAGTGTAAAATCTACCTCCATGGTCCAGTCGAAGCTGTAAATTTCGCATACAAGGGATAGAGATTAGGTCATGGCAATCAGTGAATTTGAAGAAAAAAGATACGAACGGGAAGTCGAGAAGTTTATGGAAGCCAGAAGGCCTCCTCCGCAAGTACGCGATCAGATTGATTTCGGCTATCGCATCGAAAACCAAAGCGTTGAGTTGTTTGAAATAAGGCCGAAGCGGGATGACCCGGAACGTAAGATGGAAATTCCATTCGCTAAAGCTACCTACGTCAAGAAAGAAAAGCACTGGAAAATATACTGGCAGCGACAGGATTTGAAGTGGCATTCTTATAAGCCGGTACCGGAGGTAGCCTTTTTTGAGGATTTTCTGAAAGTAGTGTCAGAAGACGAACATGCTTGTTTCTTTGGCTAGCTGATCATTTCGATAACCAACGTTTCATTGAGCAGGCGATTCAAATGAAAAGTAATGAACGACTGAACATTTGGAGAGCACTGTCAGACTTGTTTCTTGATACCGAGATCGACGAAGTCTCTTTTAAGTACATTGCCAGAACCATTGACGACAGCGGTTTCACTCTTGAACAGGCTGAGGATATTCTGTGGTATGAAGTGTACCCGGTGCTGGAAGCCAACCTTCGCAGCCCGGCGGGTGTGTGGAGTGGATGGCCGGACGAGTGGCTGGCGAAAACCATCGGGTCCACTCCCCGGCCCAAAGCCGTTAAAGGCGATCGTTCCGTCATTAAAGAAATAGAAAGGTGCTGGGACGTGGTCTGTGGATATAGCAAGAGTAGTGCAAGTTAAATAAGCCGCTTGAGTTGCTACGGGTTAAAAATAACGAATTTCCATAGCGCGGGAAACGGAGTATCGTTTACTTTGTTCAAACGTTGTCAACGCCGTTCGCATCCGAGGACCCAATGCTTATAGACAAGATCCGTAACCGGGAAGGCGACATACTGCTTTATGGTATCACACCCCCAAAAAAGGGAACGGAGCCGGAAAAAGTAACAGAGATCGCGAACCGGCAGATCGAGCGTCTGGAATCCTTGAACGTCGACGGCCTGATACTGTATGACATCCAGGACGAGAAATCCCGTACTCCCGAAGAGCGCCCTTTCCCATTTATCGAGACACTGGACGCTTTCGACTACAGCCAAGAACATCTGGCAGCGCTGGATCTGCCTAAGATCGTCTACCGCGCTGTCGGGAAGTACGATAGGGAAGAGCTGAGTCATTTCCTGGCGAGCGCCTCGCCTACCAAAAATATGACGGTTTTCGTTGGCGCTTCGTCCAGTTCACAGACAATTCCGTTGACGCTGAACGAAGCCTACAAGCTAAATGCCGAAGTCGGGTCGGACGTTATGCTCGGTGGTGTCACCATACCGGAGCGTCACGAAAACAAGGGTGACGAGCACCTGCGAGTTTTCAACAAAATTGCACAGGGGTGCCGGTTTTTTGTGTCCCAGGGGGTTTACGACGTAAACGCCTCGAAGAACCTGCTTTCCGAGTATTACTACTATGGGCTGAAGCAAAACATTCCACTGGTTCCCATTATCTTCACTCTAACACCCTGTGGCTCGGCCAAGACGTTGCACTTCATGAAATGGCTGGGTATCAGCATTCCCAAGTGGCTGGAAAATGAGCTTATGAACTCTGCCGACACCGTGGGAGAGTCTATCGACTTTTGCGAGCAAAATTGGCTTGAACTAAAGCGCTTTGCAGATAGGAAAAATATACCGATTGGTTGCAATGTGGAAAGTGTCGCGATCCGCAAGGTTGAAGTCGATGCCGCCATTGAGCTGGTGCGACGTGTCAGTCGGTCAATGGGGCGAGGCTAATGGGCTATGATTTTAAACACATAGATCACAAACAGTATGTGTGATCAGTGCTATACACGCTCTGTTGGAAGCGCTATCAAACGCACCGACTCAGGCCATAAAGACGCTTCTGCAGCGAAGGTTCGATATGATCGGAGAAGCAAAGTCCGGCTAAATGCTCCGTAGGAGCCCGTACTAGAACGCTGTTGAAGTTTGTATTTAAAAGTCTGGCTTGCTCAATGCACGCATTACCGTCGCCAATCACCCCCGTACCTCAGCGTCGACCCTTGAAATACGAATGAGGAGTGCCACTCATTCTGCAGTAATTACTCATTTCATAGATTGAAAGCAAGGAGCCGATGATATGGTTACACATAGCACACATGCTGAAGTCAGAATCGAAGACGCCCTTCTGGACGACATTAAGAGCCATCGTGGCTGGTTTACCGGGCTGGGCATCGTTTTTCTGGTGTTGGGCTGTCTGGCTATCGCGTTTCCCTGGGTTGCCGCTTTGTCACTGGAACTGACAATCGGGGCATTGTTGGTCGTAGCGGGTATTGCGATTGGGGTGCATGCTTTCTCCGGACCCCGGTGGAAAGGTCGGGCCATGAGTCTGGGCCTGGCAGCCCTGGCCCTGATTTCCGGGATGCTGATGCTGTTTTTCCCGCTGGTTGGCCTAGTGACCCTGACAACCCTGGTAATGCTGTATTTTCTGCTAACCGGGGCAACCAAACTCTGGTTTGCCTATCAATCACGTCCTGCGATTGGTTGGGGCTGGATACTAACCAGCGGTATACTCTCCCTGGCGTTGGGTTTACTGATGTTGTTCCAATTGGAGGAGCTCTTGCCCTGGGTGTTAGGCCTGCTGCTGGGGGTTGATTTCATCTTCGGTGGCGTATGGATGCTGATGCTGGCGTCCAGAGCTAAGCTGCTGTCATAGCAAAACGACTGAGTTGATTATTTATTAATGACAATCCCCATTAAAACGGTAACCGAACCTGAGGTTTCCTGTTCAACCTGTGAGGCCTGTTGCTGCCGGTTGGAAGTCATGATCATTACCGATACTGGCGTTCCAGCCCGGCATATTGCTGTCGATGAATGGGGTGGGGAAACCATGTTACGCCTGGAAGATGGCTGGTGTTCCGCGCTAGACCGGGAAACCTTCCTATGCACCATTTATGAGAATCGCCCGTGGATTTGCCGGGAGTTTGAAATGGGGTCTTATGAATGTCGTGTTGAAAGAGCGGCGGGTTTGTGAGTTGTTGTCCGGCTCTTAAGATTGCCCGACGGCACGCCAGAAGCCTCGTTCAAGTCAAATGCTTGTGATAAAAGCTCAGTGTCTTCTCAGTTTCAACCGATTGATCGACATCCAGCCACGGAAAGCGTGCTTTAACACCCGGTAACGGCCGGTACCCATAACGTTTCCAGACGACATCGAGCGGCTGGTAATCGGCCGGTTTCAGCGGGTGATTATCGGGCCGGTCGACGGCGCAGAAAACACTCTGATTCAACCCCAGCCGTTGCGCCTGCGCTTCGCGCTCACTGAAAAAGGTTCGGTAGATGCCCTGGCCCCGGTGGCTGGGCAGTAGCACCGATTCAGCGCAGTAGAACACATCGTTAACCTTCACTCCGGCGTCTATCAAGGGCTGGCGAAATGCCGGCTCCTCATCGCGCATCGCCAGGCCCGTGGCGGCCCCGACGACCTGCTCACCGTCGAATGCCAATACGCAGAGAGCGCTGTCACTTTCCACATAGGTCTGCAGGTACTGGCGCTCGTAATCGAACGTGCCATCGTACAGATACGGAAAGTCTCGAAACACCGTCATGCGCAGCCTCGCGACGTCGCCGAGCCAGGGTTCCAGTTCGGCGCCGAGCAGGGTTTTGGTATACAACTCCGTCATAGAAAGCGGTTAACCGACGTTGCCGTAGGAGTTTAAACGCTTGGCTGCGTAACGGTTTTCAGCGGCGATGTAGCGCATGAGGGTTTCCACTGTATAAATCACGCCGACAGCTTAGCAGAACCGGGGCGGGCGCCGACACCCGCTCGGAGCACTCCGATTTCGCCGGAATGAGGGGACGAACGAATTTCTTGCATTCCGCTCCATCACTTTCGGTCATAGCCACTATAGTGACTGTTTGGAGACCGAGTGACGTTGTGAGAACCCGCTGCAACGGACTATCAGCGTTCAGTTCTTGTTGATTGGATGCTATCACGGTGTTGCAAAAAAAAATTGTCGCTCATTGCATCCAGACGGGGGTCAGCAGTCGTCTGTGTAGATGAAGTTGCTCAATGTTGATGGATGAAAAGGAGAAGTCCGATGAAAGCACTATTTGCTACCTCAATCGCTCTGGCACTGGTCGCCTGTGCCAGCACAGCCATGACCATTCCAGAAGGCGTGCCGGTAGATACCCGGGAGACGAGCCTGGGCACTGTTCTGACCGACACTGATGGCATGACTCTGTATCTGTACACCCGTGACGAGCCGGGCAAGTCGAACTGCTACGATCGCTGTGCTCAGAACTGGCCGCCCTTGGATGCCTCGGGCGATGCGCAGGGTGCGGGCAAATTCAGCGTCATCGAGCGCCAGGATGGAACTCACCAATGGGCTTATGACGGCGACCCGCTGTACCTCTGGGTTAATGATCAGAACCCGGGCGATGTTACCGGCCAGGGGGTTGGCGACGTCTGGTTC
>DASSWT010000231.1:0-3187 GCA_035704555.1 Saccharospirillum sp.
CCGTTCAACGTCCTGAAAATCCCGGAAAATTCGGCTTAAAAAGTCCTTTACATACGGTAGTGCTGGACTAAAGTAAGGGTGTTAAAGATTTTCGCAATACTTATAAGCAAGACCAGTTAGACGCTAGACAGGTTGTACTGAGTACCATGTACTGATCGGCCGTTCCTGAACAGGTTGCGCGTAAGTAGACGTAAATATCTTTACCCGGCAGCGTCGGCTGGAAATAACCGGCGCGACGCAGGCTATTTGCAATCGCAACTGAAGCAGGAGAACGACATGGCGACACAAACCGGCAAAGTGAAATGGTTCAACGAAACCAAGGGCTTTGGCTTTATTGAAGTGGAAGGCGGTAAAGACGTATTCGTACACTTCAGTGCCATCAAAGGCGACGGGTTCCGCACCCTGGCCGAAGGCCAGGAAGTGCAGTTCACCATCACCGATGGCCAGAAAGGCCCGCAAGCATCCGATGTTGAGCTGATCTGAGTACTAATTATAGCCCTGAGAAAAAGCCGCGACTCATGGCGGTTCCAGACCTTCCAGGCGGCTAACAGATACAGCGAAAAATCCGATGTTAGCAATAGCATCGGATTTTTTTGTGCGCTTTTTTCAGAGGCCGAATTTGAGAGCTCAGCTATCTTATATGTGCTCATGAATGCATGTTTGGAAACAGCTGCAATCTCAAGTCCACTCATAGGGTATTTCACCCAAAAGGGCCGCGGCAGTTGATAGAATGTCCAATCTGCTCTCCTTCCTGTGTCTGGCTGTTCCGCGTCTGTGTGACTCTGCGCACAGCTGGCTAGACTATCAGCTCACGTTTCTACATTAGCCGACATTCGAGATACGTTTCCGGAACATACACCGGCACGGAACCCGATACAGTAGCATGAGGCAGGCATTTGTTTGCCGATGGTATTTACCAAAATCAGGGAGTTACCTCGTATGATACGGCTACAGAAACTACGGCCAAACAACACAGGAGCCCTAAAAACAGTTGCAGCTATGAGTGTAGTGGCACTCGCAGTAGCTGGCTGCAATACCGAGGGTTCCGGAACAGGCTCACTGAGCCTGGATGTCACCGACGCCCCCATCGATTCGGCCGAAGCGGTCAATGTGGTGTTTGAGGGGGTGGATATTCGGTCCGCCAGTGGCACGCTGGTCGAAATTACTTACGACGAACCCAGAACCATCAATCTGCTCGACTATCAGGGTGGCGCCGTCGCGCCGTTGCTGGATGATGAAACCCTAGCCTCTGGAGACTATGAGTGGATCCGGCTGCGGGTCGATGCTTCCCGGGAGGCGGGTGGTTCAAACATCGTGCTTGATGACGGATCCGAACACGATCTCTTTATTCCCAGCGGCTCCCAAACCGGCCTTAAGTTGGTCAGTGGTTTTACCGTCCCGGTAGATGGCAGCGTTGCTTTTACCATTGATTTTGATCTGCGTCGGTCGGTGGTGGTAACCGGCGGTCCTGATCCGTCCTACATGCTTAAGCCGACACTGCGTCTGCTTGATAACAGTCAGGTGGGCACAATTTCCGGTACTGTCTCTTCGACCACAGTGACAGACTTGGGCAACTGCGAAGCAGGTGCGGCGGTTTATGTATACGAGGGCGCAGACGTTGAGCCGGGTGATGTGGGTGGTGACGGCAACGAACCCCTTGTTACCGCCATGGTTGATACGCTCGTTCCAGGTGTCACCGAATATGAATATACGGTTGCCTTTCTGACCGAGGGTGAATATACCCTCGCTTTCACCTGTGATGCAGAGTCCGATGATCCCGAATTGGCTGATACATTGACGTTCACCGATACGCAGAATGCCAGCGTTAGCGTCGATGCGTCGGTCAGCATTAACTTCTGACCACAGCAGTAGACCGCCCGATAACCCGGCCATTGCGCCGGGTTTTTTGTGAGTCGTTGTCTTGCGAATGAAGGTCGTATTCTTAACGATCTGAACTGATCTTGGGTGGCAGGGCGCGACGAGACGAGTCGGTGCCGGGGTCGACCAGGTTCAGATGACGGTCGAGCCAGTGTTCCAGCCGTTGCAGGGCGCCTTGCTGGTGCTGGTAAAACACATAGGCGCGCTGGCCAAAGGTGTCGCGCAGGTCCTGGGACTTGAGTAAGCCCAGCAAGCGTTTTTCCAGCGTCTGCAGGGAGTCGGTGACGATGATGCCCTGTTCTTTCTGCATGGCGCTGATGATCGACTGAAAGTTGGTGTAGCTCGGGCCGACCAGTACCGGCTTGCCCAGCGCCGCCGGTTCAATCGGGTTGTGGCCGCCACCGTCGTTGAAGGTATTGCCCATTACCGCGACCTGGGCAGCCCCGAAAAAGACCATCAGTTCGCCCAGAGAGTCGGCCAGGTACACCTGGTCGTTGTCGCGCGGTTGCCCGCGCTGGCTGCGGCGGCTATACCGCAGGCCAGACTCGGCGACGATGTCGACAACGGTCTCGAAGCGGTCCGGGTGGCGCGGCACCAGAATCATCAGGGCGTTTGGCAGTATGGTGGTGATGCGCCGGTGCACTTCCAGCAAGTCGGCCTCTTCGCCGTCGTGGGTGCTGGCCGCGACCCAAACCGGCCGGCCTTTAATGCCGCGCGCGAAGGCGGCGATGTCGCCGGTCAGTTTGCTGGAAATGCTTAAATCGAACTTGATCGACCCGGTAACCTCGATGTTCTCTGCCGGTACACCCAACTCCTGAAAACGCTCCGCGTCGGGCCAGTGCTGGGCGGCAATGCCGGTCAGTTGTTGCAGCATGGGTCGGGTCAGCGCGCGGAACCGGTGGTAGCCGCGGGCCGAGCGTTCAGAGAGCCGGCCATTGACCAGAAACACAGGTACCCGAAAGCGGTCGCAGGCGTTGATCAGGTTGGGCCAGAGTTCGGTTTCCATGATCACCAGCGCCTTGGGTTTCAGCCGGGGCATCAGGCGCCGGTAAACGTGCGGGTAATCCCAGGGCAGGTAGGCGTGGTGAACCTTGTCGCCAAACAGCGCCTTGACTGTGTCGCTGCCGGTCGGAGTCATGGTGGTGATGATGACCGGGATGTTTGGGTGACGGGCCAGCCAGCGTTCGACAAAGGGCCGGGCGGCGATGGTTTCGCCCACACTGACGCTGTGCAGCCAGAGCGCGCCCTCGGGCATGGCCGGCCAGTGCCCGAAGCGCTCGCGCCAGCGCTGGCGGTAACCCGGCAAGGT
>DASSWT010000323.1:0-12069 GCA_035704555.1 Saccharospirillum sp.
AACTTGGGTGATAACCTCACAGACACCTGCTGGGAAAACGCTTTATGAGCCAAGCTGAAAACACTGCACCGCTGCGCATTATCACCGCCGCCAGCCTGTTCGACGGCCACGATGCCGCCATCAATGTGATGCGACGTTTGATCCAGGATCGTGGCTGCGAGGTGATTCACCTGGGCCATAATCGCAGTGTTGACGACCTGATCAAGGCCGCCCTGCAGGAGGACGCCGATGGCATTGCGCTTAGCTCCTACCAGGGCGGGCATATGGAGTATTTTCGCTATCTGGTCGACCGGCTCAAAGCCAGCGGTGCCGGTTACATGGCCATCATTGGCGGCGGCGGTGGCACTATTACGCCTGATGAAATTGCCGAGCTCGAAGCCTACGGCGTCACCCGTATTTACCACCCGAACGACGGCATGAAACTGGGGCTGCCAGGCATGATCGACGATGCCGTGGCGCGCATTCGGGCCGCGCGCGATGCCCGGCCTGCATCACTGCCCAAGGATGCCCACCCGGACCTGATTCAGGCATGGGCCCTGTCGGATATTGAAGCGCGTCGCAAGACGCCCGATGCCAATAACAAAGGCGCACCAACGCTCGGTTTAACCGGCACCGGCGGCGCGGGTAAATCGAGCCTGACCGATGAACTGGTGCTGCGTTTCGCCACCGAATTTCCCGACAAACGCTTTGCCGTACTGGCCATCGACCCGACCCGGCGGCGCACCGGCGGTGCCCTGCTCGGCGACCGTATCCGCATCAACAGCCTGCGCCTGCCCAATGTGTATTTTCGCAGTATGGCAACACGACGCCAGCACCTCTCGACCAGTGAAGTGCTGCAGGACGCCATTGCTGAACTGAGCCAGCAAGGCTTTGATCTGGTGTTCGTCGAAACCGCCGGTATCGGCCAGTCCGACAGTGCCATTGTCGATCTGGTCGATTTTCCGGGCTATGTGATGACCCCCGAATACGGCGCCGCCAGCCAGCTCGAAAAAATCGACATGATCGATCTGGCCGACTGGATTGTGATCAACAAATTCGACGGTAAGGGCGCCGCCGATGCACTGCGCGACGTGCGCAAACAATGGCGCCGCAACCGCATTGATTTTGAATCAAAAGATAGCGACTTGCCGGTGTTTGCAACCATTGCCAGCCACTTTTCCGACCCGGGCGTAAACCGGGTGTTCAATCATTTATGTCGGCGCCTCAGCGAGGCAACCGAGTCTGACTGGCAGGCTGAGCTGACCGAGGGTGACCCTGAAGCTCATGTATTAATCCCCGGCGCACAGCAGCGCTATCTGGCTGAAATTGCCGAGCAGGGACGCTCCCTGCGTGAAAAACTGCAGAACCAGGCCGACTGTGCACGCACCGTGCAGCACTTGTATGAAAGCCTGCGCTTGCTCGGAATGGACGAACTCGCCCCACTGACTGAAGTCGCTACCGAGGGTCTGGACGCCGCGCAAAAAGCACTGGCCGAACG
The DNA here is from genome assembly GCA_035704555.1 of Saccharospirillum sp. Lineage (GTDB taxonomy): Bacteria > Pseudomonadota > Gammaproteobacteria > Pseudomonadales > Natronospirillaceae > Saccharospirillum. The sequence continues at coordinate 1,478 of DASSWT010000323.1, forward strand.
GCACAACGCGGCACTGGAACAATTGCAACCAGAAAGCCGGCGCACCTTACTCGACTGGGATGCCTTGATGGACTCGGTGCGCGCCGACACCTTCGAATACCAGGTGCGCGGCAAAGCCATCACCGGCGACAATTATCGCGATACCCTGAGCGGCAATCGCATTCCCAAAGTCAGCGCCAACACCAGCCAGGACTGGGGCGAACGCGTCTGGTTCAGCGGCCAGGAAAACCTGCCCGGCCACTTCCCCTACACCGCCGGTGTTTACCCCTACCGGCGCAGCGGCGAAGACCCGACGCGGATGTTCGCCGGTGAAGGCCCGCCGGAACGCACCAATCGCCGCTTCCACTATTTGTCGCTCGGCCAACCCGCCGCACGACTGTCGACCGCCTTCGACTCGGTCACCCTCTACGGCGAAGACCCGGCCGAACGACCGGATATTTACGGCAAGGTCGGCAACAGCGGTGTGTCCATTGCCACGCTGGACGACATGAAAAAACTCTATTCCGGGTTTGATTTGTGCGCTCCCACGACGTCGGTATCGATGACCATCAACGGCCCGGCGCCGATTATTCTGGCGATGTTTCTGAACACCGCCATCGACCAGCAAATTGAAAAACACCTGCGCGACAATGGCGAGTGGGACCAGGCGCAAGAACGCATAAAAGATATTCTGGGTGACGCTCCGGTCAGCTATCAGGGTGAGCTACCGGAAGGCCATTCCGGCCTGGGCCTCGGGCTACTCGGCGTCACCGGCGACCGCCTTGTCGATGCCGAAACCTACCAGCGCATTGCAGCCAAAACCCTGACCCAGGTGCGCGGCACCGTGCAGGCGGATATTTTAAAAGAAGACCAGGCACAAAATACCTGCATCTTCTCGACCGAATTCGCCCTGCATTTAATGGGCGATGTACAAGCCTGGTTTATCGAACGGGACGTGCGCAATTTCTACAGTGTCAGCGTCAGCGGCTATCACATCGCCGAGGCCGGCGCGAACCCCATCACCCAACTCGCGTTCACGCTGGCCAATGGTTTTACCCTGGTCGAATACTACCGCGCGCGCGGCATGGACATTAACGCCTTCGCGCCCAACCTGAGCTTCTTTTTCAGCAACGGCATGGACCCCGAATACGCCGTCATCGGCCGGGTCGCACGACGCATCTGGGCGCGGGCCATGAAACACCGCTACGGCGCCGATGCGCGCTCGCAAATGCTGAAATACCACATCCAAACTTCGGGCCGCTCGCTGCACGCCCAGGAAATTCAGTTCAACGACATTCGCACCACCCTGCAAGCGCTCTATGCATTGTTCGACAACTGCAACAGCCTGCACACCAACGCCTTCGACGAAGCCATCACCACCCCAACGGAAGACAGCGTGCGCCGCGCGGTGGCGATTCAGTTAATCATCAACAAAGAACTGGGCCTGAACCAGAATGAAAACCCGATGCAGGGGGCGTTCACGCTGGAATACCTGACCGACCTGGTCGAGTCAGCCGTTTATGCCGAGTTCGACCGCTTGAGTGAACGCGGTGGCGTACTGGGCGCAATGGACACCATGTATCAGCGCAGCAAAATTCAGGATGAATCGATGCTGTACGAACACAAGAAACACAGCGGCGACTTACCGATTATCGGCGTGAATACCTTTTTGTCGAAAAAAGACAATCAGACCGAGGCGCCGATAGAGCTGATGCGTTCAACCGATACCGAAAAACAGCAGCAAATCGATCAGGTCGCACGCTTCCAGCACCAGCACAAAGATCAGGTAGCCGACGCCCTAACCACCCTGGCCGATGACGCCCGGGCGCGCCGCAATTTATTCGCAACACTGATGGACACGGTAAAAGTCGCCAGCCTCGGGCAGATCAGCCATACGCTCTATCAGGTAGGCGGGGAATATCGCAGAAATATGTAGTGTTAGTCTGGGCTGCCCGGTGACTAACGACTCAAATTTCGGAGTTAGCAACCAACCAAGTGTCAGGTGCCGGGTGTGGCTATCTGGGGTAGTCTGAAGCATGGACTAAAACGCCAGGAGCGTTTTAGCATGAGCGAAGCGAGCCCGAAGGGTGAATCCCAGGGATGGGATTCATATCCCGAAGTCTAGGCCCCATGGATGGGTTCACGCCGGCCCCTGATAGGTATGCCCGGTGCCGGACACGGACTCCTGGCACCAAAGTAAAACTGAACGCCGAAACTTGTGTCACTACCCCCGGTTCAGCCCGCGCTCTGCCGAGTAGGCAACCACCCGGTTGCGCCCTTCTTCCTTGGCCTGATAGAGCGCATCGTCTGCGCATTCAGTCAGTTCTTTCAAGCTGCGCCCGTCGGCCGGTTTCAGCGTACAGACGCCAGCACTGATGGTGACGACCTTAGCCACATCCGAATACTCATGGCGCAGGCCCAGCACCTCTACTCTGCGACGACAGGTTTCGGCGACTTCGACCGGGTCTTCAGTGTTCGGCAGAATCAGCGCGAACTCCTCACCGCCATAGCGCGCCACCAGATCCATAGGCCGAGTCGCGACCTGGCGCAAGGCCTTGGCAACCTGTTCCAGAGCTTCATCGCCCTGCGGGTGGCCATACTCATCGTTGTAGGGTTTGAAATTATCAATGTCGATCATCACCAGCGACAAAACGCCCTGCTGACGCGCCGCCTGAGCCCACTGCTGCTCCAGATGCTGATCAAAGTGCCGGCGATTGGCCAGGCCGGTCAGGCTGTCGGTCAGGGAAATGCGTTCCAGCTCAGCTTTCGCGGCGTTCAGATCCTGCGTCTGGCGATGGGTCACCAGCACATAAATCACCAGCAACACCACAACCACCGTTCCAGAGCCCAGCACCAACCAGGGCACATAACTGCGCCGCTCGGTATAAAGCGAGGCGGCCGGCGTCACCTCAAAGCTCCACTGGCGACCGGCCACATCCGGCAGTTCGTGGACGACCGTGCGGGTAGTAAGCCATTGCTCGTTCAAATCGGGCGTGTTGCTGTACAGCAAATCCCTCGCATCCCGGGTACGGTCAACGACTTGCACCTGCATCTGCTCGGTCAGTGAAGCGCCTACAGACTGGTTAATCAGCTCGCCAACCCGAAACACCCCGTTCAAAAACACCACGCGTTCTTCATCGCTCCCCGGCGGCCGCTCCAGTGCCGGCAAGGTCTGGGACGAAAACACCAGAAACCCACGTTGATTACTCGGCTCCTGCACCAGCGTAATGCCAGCGGTCGCCACCATTTGCCCGGTTTCCATCGCCTGCAGCAGGGCCGACAAACGCCGGGGCTCACTGGCCAGATCAAAGCCAAGCGCGGCCTTATTGGTGGCCATCGGCTCAATCATCAACACCGGAACGTATTGCGGGCGCGGCGGCACCGGCACCACCTCGCCATTGGCGTCACGCTCAGTGACCTGGTAGTCCGGGTACCAGTTTTTCAGCCGCGCCTCGAAAGCCGAAAGGTCTTCCGGCTTCACAACCTCTGCCCAGGCAAAAGCCTGAATCGCCGGTGACCGGGCCAGAATATCCCGGGTTAGCTGATCAAACAGCGCTGGCGTCATGCCTTCGCGCAACGACACCGACGCATTGAGCGCGAACAGGATTTCCAGGTTCAACAACACCTCACGCTCAAACGACAGCGCCTGCTGGGCCACTTCGGCTGAGAAATTGCGATGAATGCTGTCGGTCTCGGCTTGGTATAACAGCCGGGCGATGGCAGCGAAAACCACAATACTCAGCACCGCCAAAACCAGGGTCAGGGGTCGAATCAGCGACTGGCTGGGGCGGGTGGTGGATCCATCGTCGGTGTAAGACCGCTCAGGCTGCACAGAGAATCCTTTGTTAGGGTTGTATGGCTTACATTAGCTGACACTAATGCCAATGCAATCGGTTCAGGGGTACAGGGTCAGCATATCGTCGTCTGGCCTTACCGTTTGCGGCGTTGACAGCGACATGAGCGCCTTATGCAACGCCTCAAGCTCGGCACGGTCGGGAGCCACGGTATTCGCCTGACGGGCAAACAGATAGGTTTCCAGCCGGGCCAGTATCGCCTGGCTCGACTCATCCAACCGTTGCCTCAGCATGCCGGGGGTCCGTTCTGGCCGCGTTCTCAGCCAACGTAACAGCGCCGCGTGGTAAGCACCAGCATCACCGTTGTGCGCAGCCCGGACCATTGCTTCTTCCGCCGGGGCTGGCTCGGCCGCTTGTGCTTCGGGTCTGGCCGGGGTGCCCTGCAAAGAGCGCCGCAAACGGCGTGTCAGGTAACGGTGGCTGGCCCAGAACACCAGCGCCGTCGCCAGCCAGCCAATGCCCAGACTGGCACTGACCCAGGGCCAGATGCCTGCATTGTCAGGGGCGGTAACGCTGTCTGTTGCTTCCGTCTCACCATTGGCTGAGTCCTGCGCATTTAACCGCGACGGATCGGTCAGAATGTCCATCGCTTCATTGCTGCTGCCCTCTATACGGACGGTGCGCGCAGGCAGTTCAGCATACCGCAGCGAATCGGTCGTGGTGTCCCACCAGGGTATTCGCACCGCGGGCAGGTCATAGCTGCCGGGTTCGGAGAATACCAGTGCGGCCTGGTCGGTGCGCTGCTGCGGGCCGCCGGCATCACTGAACTCGGGGCTATTGCGGTAGAGCCGGAAATCATCGTCAGACAGCGTCGCCAGCGGATCGGGGAGCTGGGTTGCCGGCTGGCCCTCAATGCGGGTCGTGATCTGCCAGTTCAGGTGCTCGTTAACATCAGCTTGTACGGTACGGCCCAGATTATCGCTCAACGTGACCGATTCAGCCGGCAACCAGACGGCGTTTGCCGGGTACGAGGCCGGTATGGGCCGAACCTCGACATCGATGCCGGGGTGAATCCGGTGCATGCGCATCGTCTGGCCGTAATTGCTGCTTTCATACTGGCCGACAAAGCGAATTTCGGGGATCGACAGGGTGCCATCCTGCTCTGGCGTGAGCCGATACACCAGTTGATAGCGCCGGTAGGGCTGGCCACCGTGGCGAGTTTGGGTGTTGTCTTCATTCAGCTTCTCGGCCTTGAAGGCACTGAGGTCCAGTTGACTAAAGTTCCCCTGCAGGCGTACCTGGTAATCGAGGTTGATGGTCAGGGTGGTGCTTTGGCCGATGTACAGCTCCTCATCCTCGATCGAGACCGAGAGAATAACGGCCTCCTCGGGCAACCCTTCCTGGCGATCGGCCGGGTCCATCACGGTGATCATGATCGGGCTTGATTGCTCGCCCCCCAGGCTGAAATTAGGAATCGCCAGGGTGCCGATTTCACGCGGTTGCAACTGCAGCCGCCATTCACGCCAGCGCTCCTGACCCAGGGCGGTCGAGTACCGGCTCTGGGTGGTTTGCGACTGGCCGACCACCTCGAAAAGTGTCGTCAGCGCCGTCAGATCCAGCGGCTCATTGGCGGCCGGAAAGCTGGCACGAATGGTCAGCATCAGAGTTTCATCCTGGTACAGTCGGGTGCGGTCGACCTCCGCCGTCACCGCCGCCGATGCCGCCACACTGATCAGCATCAGCACGATCAATACCAGACTACCCCGCACCAGAGGGCGGGCGTTCAACAGGGAGATCAGCCAGATGTGAGCAGTGTTTACCATAGTGAATCCGGTTCCTCGTCTGTCGGGGCTTGCTGATACTGGTACTGAAATTTGCGCTGCAATACCTGGCCCTGCGCCGAGGGCACCCGGTTCAGCAATTGCTCCACCGCCTGGTCGCGGCGGCGGGCTTCGAGATCTTGCTCGGGTTCACCACTGGCGTCAGACTCTTCCGGGTCGGCCTCCTGGGCATCGCTGCCTTCAGGTTGATCGGTTTCTTCTTCGCCCGGTGGCGGAGCCTCGTCCTGCTCGCCCGGCTGCCCTTCTTCTTGCTGCGACGGGTCGCTTTGGGGGTTTGAGTCTTGCGACTCGCCCGACTGCGAGTCTGACTCATCACCCTGCTGGTTTTGCTGACTTTGTTGTTGCTGCTGTTGTTCCTGTTGCTGGCGCAACGCCTCGGCAACCAGCTCTTTATTGTGCCGGGCCGCTTCCAGGTCGGCCCGGGCCAGCGCCTCATCGTAGGCGTCGATCGCTTCCTGCAACCGGCCCTGATGCGCCAGCGCATTGCCCCGGTTATAGTGGGCCGCGGCATCGTCCAGCTGTTGCCACAGTTCAGCGGCCCGCTGGTAATCACCCTGCTCAAACGCCAGTTGAGCGGCCAGCTCCGGGCGTTCCGTCAACGCCAGGCTGCGTTCGTAATCCTCCTCCTGATAAGCCTGAAAGGCGCGCTGTTCCTGGTTTTTGAGCAGCGGGTCCACCCAGCTTGCCGCTTCGGCGGGCATCGGCTGCCACAGCAGGCCCAGGGGCAGGCAATAGACCAGCCCCCGGCGATACCAGGGTAGCAACAACACCAGCACCGGCAGCAACAGCCAGAACCCCCACTCGCGTACCTGGCGCTCTTGGGATTCCGCGCCCCGGTCAATGCTGAGATCCAGGTTTTCAACAGACTGCTCCATCGGCAGCAGCGTAGCGTTCAGGCGGTCAGCGACCTCTCGAAAGCCGGCCAGGTCGAGGGTGGGCATCACCATGCGGTTGCCATCCTGTAAGTAGCCGCTGCCATCCGGCAACGGAATCGGGCCGCCGGATTCGGTACCCACCGGCATCAGCCAGAGGCGCTCCACCTGAGGCCGGGCGGCCAACAGCGCCTCCAGCCGGTTGGGGCTGGCATCGTCTGTCACCCAGAGTATTTGGTTGCGACCCTGGAGTGTACTCAGCCGCTCCGTGACCTGCTGAAAGGCCAGCTCCGGCCGGTTGCCAAACTCCGGCATGATGTAGGGCGACATCTGCTCCAGCTGCAGTGCCAGCGTTTCGATGTCGCGGGTCAGCGGCACCAGCCAGTGGGCCGAGCCCGAGTAAACCACCACCGCGGTGCGCTCGAAAACACCGGAGGCCGCCCAGTCCTGCACCAGCCGCTCGGCGCGGACGGCGCGGGAGGGCGGAGTGTCTTCGACCGTCATCGACAGGGTTGCGTCGAGCACCACAATCAGGTTGCCGGCGGTCAGCGTGGTGCCGCCTGCCAGCGGTCGTGCAGGGCCGGCGGCAGCAATAATTGTCAGAACACCGGCCAACAGCAGCGCCCCCCGGGCCAGCGATTGCTGGCGAGCGCCACCGCGATAGTTCAGGCGCTGCAACAGGCGTTCGTCCATCAGCCGGTGCCAGGCGCCCTGGCGCTGCTGTTGCCGCCAGCGCCAAACACACCAGACCAGCCAGGGCAGCAGCAAGAGCAGGATCAAAGGCCGGTCCCAGATCATGACGGTGCCCTCCGCCGACGCGGCAAGCGGACATGCTGCCCGGCCACTACAACCAACAGCGCAGCCAGGGCCGGCACCCAGAACCATTCAGCGGCCAGTCGTTGTGCCTGACCGGCCCGGGGGCTGGGCTCAAGCTGGTCGATTCGGTCGTACACCCGGGCCAGTTCATCGGTGGTTTCTGCAATAAAGCGTTCACCGCCGGTTTCCCGGGCAACGCGGCCAAGCGTCTCGATGTCGACACCCGCGCCGCGCATTAGCCCAAAGAAGTCGCCACTGCGTGGCTGGCCAAAGGCAATGGTATGCACCCGAATATCGCTGTCACGGGCAGCGCCGGCGGCCGTCATGGGCTCCAGTTCGCCGGCGTTGTTTTCACCGTCGGACAACAGCAGAATCACCGGGTCGGTCACCGGCTGATCGCGCAGCCGCTTGACCGCGAGCCCCAGCGCATCGCCAATGGCGGTGCTGTCGCCGGCCATGCCGGGCAACACATCAAACAGCAGGTCGCGCACGGCTTCGACATCCGGCGTCAGCGGTGCCTGGGTATCGGCGAACTCACCGAAGACGACCAGCCCCAGCGCATCACCCCGGCGCTCGCGGACGAAATCGCCAACTACTTGCTGCACCGCCTGAAACCGCCGTATGCGCTGGCCGTTCCATTCCATATCGGGCTCTTCCATGCTGCGCGATACATCCACCACCAGCATGATGGCCCGCGCCGGCTGCTCGGGTTCGACCCAGGGGCCCAGCGTTTGCGGGCGCGCCAGGGCCAGTAGCAGCAACGCCCAGGCCAGCCACAACCAGCGGCTGTGGGGCCTTGACGGACCGCTTCTGGACGTGGTTCCCGCAGACCAGCGAGCCAGCACCGGATGGTCGAGCCGGTCACCGGCATCCACCGCCTTCACCCAGCGCGCGATAAGCCAAGGCACTGGCATCAGGGCCAGCATCCACCACCAAGCCAGCGTCATCGGCACCACCGCTTGATCAGGGTGCGCGGTTCGCGCCAGTCGATCTCGACCCGGGCGTCGGGCCGGTAGTGAGCGTTCACCCAGACCGGGGGTTCGGCCCGGCCCAGGGTGGCGCGCACCAGCTTGGCGAAATCAGTCGCAGACTCGGTTTTATGGGTGCCTGCACGCTGGACAGCGGCGTTACGCAGCAGGATATGCAACTGCTGCAACTGGCGTTCGCCCTTCGGTTCCCGTTGCAGACGTTTCAGCGCCGAAAGGCAACGGCGGCGCATTCGGCCCCGGCGCCACAGCCAGATACCGGCTACCAAAGCCACAACCAGCACCATCACGCTCAGCCAGTACACGGGCGCTGGGGGCCAGAAACCAGGCGCGGACGGCGCTGCATTGGCTTCGAGCTGCTCCAGTAGCGTCGCCAGCGCGGGGTCCCCGGGGGTTAACTGTGGATTGGCCAATGGTTCACCTCCCCCCAGTCGAAATCGTGAATGAAGTGGCTGATCAGGGTCGCCTGATGCGCCGGAGCCCAGCGTTGCCAGGCTACCTGGCGGTGCTCAAAGGCCCGGTGATGGGCGCTGCGCACCGAGGCGGAACCGGTATCGAGCTGCACGCTCTGGTCGCGGGCGCGGCCCTGCAATACCCCAACATCGGGCAGGTCCGATTCGAGCCGGTCGATCGGCTGCAGGATCAGGGTTCGGTTAATGCGTGCCAGCGGCAGGCAGGCGGCGAGTGCTTCGGGCTGCCAGTGCGACAGGTCGGAGATCAGCCACAGCGTTGGGTTCTGGCGCAGCAGCGAGGCGATATCAGAAGGGGCCGGCGGTGCCGTGCCCAGACGATACTGATCGGCAAGCAGGACATGCGCCTCAACCAGGCGCTGGCAGAACTGGGCAACATCGCTGGCGCGGCGCAGCATCATCGGCCGGGCGTCGCCGACGCCGGTAATCACGGCGCGGGTGGGGTGGCGCAGGGCCAGCAGTCGCCAGGCCAGAAAGGCGGCCCAGTGACAGGCCATAACGGATTTGAGCGCGCGCTGGCTGCCAAAATACAGGCTGTCGGACAGATCGACCCAGATCAGCTGAGCCGCCTGACGATCCTCTTCCATCACCTTCACATAGGGCGCCTGCTTGCGAGCGGTGACGTGCCAGTCGATACGGCGCACATCGTCGCCTGGCTGGTAGCGGCGCATTTCAACGAACTCACGCCCCTGGCCCCGGTACGGCGAGCGTTGCTCGCCGGCCCCCAAGCCCAACGCACGCCGCACCGGCACCCGGCCAAGGTCCGCCGCAACGAAGCGCAGAGCCAGCAATTCGTCCCGTTCGACCTCGGTCCCTTCGACGGCAAAGGGTGTCGCCTTGCCCACTGCGTTCATATCAACCGACGGCCACCCGTTCCAGCAAGTGATTGATCACCGAGACGCCGTCCCACCCCTGGGCCTGGCCAGATAACGACAGGACCAGACGATGCGCCAACACCCGAACGGCGACATGTTGCACCTGCTCGGGGGTGACAAAGTCCTGTCCGTCGAGCCAGGCTTGTGCCCGGGCGCAGCGGTCGAGTGCGATGGTGCCACGCGGCGAGGCGCCAAATTCGATCACCCCGGCCAGCTCCGCGCTGTAGCGTTCAGGCGAGCGCGTCGCGTCGACCAGATGCAGCAGATAGTCGGTCACAGCATCAGAGACATAGATGTCGTTCAACGCCTGACGGGCAGCAAAAACCTCCTCCGGTGCGACCTGCGGCAGGCTGCGAAGCTGGTGGGCTTCCTCTTCGCGGGCCAGCTGTAGAATGGCGCGCTCGATACCCACATCCGGGTAGTCGAGCGAGACTTTCAACAGAAAGCGGTCCAGCTGCGCTTCCGGCAAGGGGTAGGTGCCTTCGTGTTCAACCGGGTTTTGCGTAGCCATCACCAGAAACGGCGATGCCAGCGGATAAGTCGTGCCGGACACCGACACCTGCCGTTCCGACATGGCTTCCAGCAGGGCAGACTGCACCTTGGCCGGAGCCCGGTTAATTTCATCGGCCAGTACCAGGTTGGCGAATACTGGCCCGGGCTGAAACTCGAACCGATGCTCATCGGCCCGGTAGATCTCGGCACCGGTAATGTCTGAGGGCATCAGGTCGGGCGTAAACTGCACCCGGCTGAAGGCACCATGCACCCCTTCAGCCAGGGCTTTAATGGCGGTGGTCTTGGCCAGGCCAGGCGCCCCTTCCACCAGCAAGTGCCCGTCGGCGAGCAACGCCAGCAGCAGCGATTCGACCAGTTCCGGCTGCCCCAGAATCCGGTGTTGGAGGGCGTCTTTCAATTCGAGCAGAGGGTGTTGCGTTGCCATTGGCGTGCCTGTTTCATTCATG
>DASSWT010000068.1:0-3759 GCA_035704555.1 Saccharospirillum sp.
GGCTGAGGCCGGGCCTCACCCAGATAATCCTTATCAACCCCGGCCATAATACGCAGTAGGGTAGACTTACCCGAGCCATTCAGACCGAGCACCCCGATCTTCGCCCCCGGGAAAAAAGACAACGAGATGTCTTTCAGAATCTGTTCTTTCGGCGGTACAACCTTGCCGACGCGGTTCATAGTAAAAACGTACTGAGCCACCTGTTCACCTTTTGGGTTCGTTTCTGTCTGTTGCTGTTAGTCCGTGCCAGGCACCGGGTACGCCTATCCGGGGTCGGCGTGAACCCTTCCCTGGGGCCTAGACCGCAACATCCATGTTGCGGACTTCCCCGGATAGGCGCACCCGGTACCTGGCACTTAGCTGGTTGCCAACTCTGCAACTTGAATAATGTGAGTAAAAAAGAGTGCCGCTAGAGTATTGAAAAGGCCGTGCTTTGGAAAGGCCGTAACGAGTGCCTGTGCTTTTCAAAAAAAGTCTGAGGCGTTAAGGCTGCAAATAGTGGCGCGGCTTAGCGGAGGACTGCCGGGTATGCTCATTGGAGGCCGTTAGACCGCATGGATGCGGTCTCCGAGTCCCCAGGGAGGGGTTTACGGCGTGCCTCCAAGGAGCATACCCGGCGGTCCGACCGGCAACCAACCACCCAAACAGTCTCGATGAATATCGAGACTGTTTCTCTTATCCCTTAAAGCCCTTGCCAACCACATAGACTTCCCGCGAGCGGGCCCGTGAAGAATCCGGTTTGCGAATAACCACTTTATCGAACGACGTTCGCAGGTCTTTTACGTATTCATCGTAGCCTTCGCCGTGGAAAACCTTTGCGACAAAACTGCCTTTTGGCTTGAGGACCTGCCGCGCCATATCGAGCGCCAGCTCGACCAGATACATCGACGAGGCCTGGTCGGCCACATCCACTCCGCTGATGTTCGGCGCCATATCGGAGATCACCACATCGGCCAGAGTGCCATCCAGCGTTGCCATAATTTCATCGAACACTGCTTCTTCGGTAAAATCGCCCTGAATAAACTCCACGCCCGCAATCGAATCCATCGGCAGAATGTCCGATGCGATCACCCGGCCCTTGTGACCCACCAGCTTGGCCGACACCTGCGACCAGCCCCCGGGCGCTGACCCCAGGTCCATCACCAGCATGTTCGGGTGGATCAGTTTGTCCTTGGTGTTGATTTCCAGCAGTTTATAGCTCGCGCGGGAGCGGTAACCATCGATCTGCGCCTGTTTCACGAAGGGGTCGTTTACATGCTCTTCGAGCCACCGACTGCTGCTTTTGGATCGGGCCATAGCCAATTAACCGTGCTGATTCATCGAATAAGCCGCCATTGTACGCTGTGGCCGGGTAGGGCGTAAAACCACAACACTGACACAACCCGGGCCAGTGCGTATAATTCCGCGCTATTCGGTCCAAAGTAAATCGTGTGTGACGTTCTCTTGCCGACTCAAAGTTCAGATTAACCACCACACGAGCATCGGCTGCCGGTATTGCCTCTGCGGGGAAGTCTGAGGCATGGATGCCGAAGCCTAGGCCCCATGGATGGGTTCACGCCGACCCCGCAGAGGCAATACCGGTATCCGATGCGGACCATAGCCACCATGTCGGGGACACCGACCAGGATTTTGTATGATTCGCCTTAATGAACTTGCCCTACCGCTCGACCACCCGCCCGAAGCCCTGCGCCCGGCCATTGTTGCCCGGTTGAAGCTGGCGGATGCCGACTTGGTGTCCTTTACCGTGTTCAAGCGCAGCTACGATGCGCGCAAGAAGAACTCGGAAATCAAATTTGTTTACATCGTCGATCTCGAAGTGCGCGACGAGGCCACTGTGCTAGAACGCTTTGCCGACGACCAACACGTTCGCCCGGCACCCGATACCGCCTATTACCCGGTCGGCCAGGCCCCCGCTAGCATTACCGAACGCCCCGTCGTCATCGGTTTCGGCCCCTGCGGCCTCTTCGCCGCCCTGATTCTCGCGCAAATGGGCTTCAAACCCATCGTTCTGGAACGTGGCAAAGACGTGCGTCGTCGCACCAAAGACACCTGGGCCCTGTGGCGCAAACATGAGCTGTCGCCGGAATCGAACGTCCAGTTTGGCGAGGGTGGGGCGGGTCTGTTCTCCGATGGCAAATTGTACAGCCAGATCAAAGACCCGAAATTCTATGGCCGCAAAGTCATGCACGAATTCGTGCGGGCCGGGGCACCGGAAGAAATACTGTTCGTCAGCAAACCCCACATCGGCACCTTCAGGCTGACCGGTGTGGTCGCCAAAATGCGCGAAGAGATCATTGCCCTGGGCGGCGAGATCCGTTTCGAAAGCAAAGTCACTGAAGTGACGCTGGATGATGGCCGGGTAACCGGCGTCACCCTCGAAAACGGTGAGCACATCGCCAGCCGCTACGTCATCATGGCCCTGGGCCACAGCGCCCGCGATACCTTCCGCATGCTGCACCGGCAGGGCGTGTACGTCGAAGCCAAACCCTTCGCCATTGGCTTTCGCATCGAACACCCGCAATCACTGATCGACAAAGCCCGCCTCGGCAAATACGCCGGCCACCCCGAACTCGGCGCCGCCGACTACAAACTCGTGCACCACGCCAAAAACGGCCGCGCCGTCTACAGCTTCTGCATGTGCCCGGGCGGTACTGTCGTGGCTGCCACCTCCGAACCCGGCCGGGTCGTCACCAATGGCATGAGCCAGTACTCGCGCAACGAACGCAACGCCAACTCCGGCATCGTCGTCGGCATCAGCCCCGAACAGGATTTTCCCGGCGGCCCGCTGGCGGGTGTAGAATTGCAGGAACAACTGGAATCCAAAGCCTACGAACTCGGCGGGCAGGACTATTGCGCCCCGGCGCAACTGGTCGGCGACTTCATTCGCAGTAACCCGTCTACCACGCTGGGCGAGGTGGAACCTTCCTACCAACCCGGCATTAAACTTGGCGACCTGGCACCCTCGCTACCGGCCTACGCCATCGACGCCATTCGCGAAGCCCTGCCTGCTTTCGGCAAGCAGATCCGCGGCTTCGACCGCGACGACGCCCTATTAACCGGCATCGAAACCCGCACATCGTCACCCATTCGCATCAAACGCGACAACGCCACCCTGCAAAGCATCAACACCCGCGGCCTCTACCCGGCAGGCGAGGGTGCAGGCTACGCCGGCGGCATCCTCTCGGCTGGCGTCGACGGCATAAAAGTCGCCGAAGCCCTGGCATTGGCCATGCTGGATGATGCGGGTGTAGAAACAGGTGTACCGGTGTGAAACTCGACGACATCAAAAAGCTGCACCAGAAAAAATACCGCAACCAGTTCGGCCATTACCTGGTAGAAGGCGAGCACCTGGTGCTCGAACTGCAACGCGCCGCCGAACACCAACCGGCACTGCGCCAGGCCGAACTACTGGTCACAGAAGCCTATGCAAACTGGCAAAGCCCGCTGCGCACCCAACTGATAAGCAGCAAGAAAATGGCACAGATCAGCGATACCAAAACGCCCCAGGGCATTGTGGCCGTGGTGCCCATCTCACCCTCATCGCTACCAACAGCAGCTAAAACCGACATCGCCATCTACCTCCACGAAATCCAGGACCCAGGCAATCTTGGCACCATACTGCGCACCCTGGCCTGGTTCGGCGGCTTCCGCTGCCTGCTTAGCCCCGGCAGCGTCGACCCCTACAACCCCAAAGTCGTCCGCGCCAGCATGGGGGCGATTTTTCATGTGCCGATGGAGTTGGATGTGCCTTTGGAAAGT
>DASSWT010000115.1:0-9064 GCA_035704555.1 Saccharospirillum sp.
GCCCGTGTCGGAGCGGTTTTCTGCCAGTACCGGCAAGCTGCCGTCGTCTTCAGTGGTCAGGCCATAGCCATAGGCAAACAGCGGTGTTTCGCCATCGTTCCGGTTTACCGGTACCTGGCAATCGGTGGCTGGCCAGCTGTAGGAAAGTTTGCCGGTGAAGGGATGGTCGCCAAACAAAACATCGGCTACACCGGTACCCTCGGTACCCGGCAGCCAGGAAGCGACAAAGGCGTCCGACAGATTCAGTTGCGGGTTCATCCACAATGGGCGACCGCCAACGTACAGGGTAACAATGGGCGTGCCCGGTGCACTGGCGCGTAGATCTTCAAGCAGTTGAGCATCGTCTTCGTAGTGCTCATCGAACGCCATGGTATCGAACTTGGAGATGTCGCCGTTGCCTTCGGCGTAGGGTGTTTCACCGATGACGGCGATGATGACATCGTAGGTATCATCGGCCTGAGAGCCATCTTCGTTCAACGTTAGGGAGCCGGTGCCTTCGCCCATCACTTCAACCAGACCGTCGAAGATGGTATCGGCATTGGGGAAATCGGCATTGGCGTTGCCGGTGCCTTGCCAGGTCAGCGTCCAGCCGCCGGTCTGGTTTTCCAGGCTGTTGGCTGAGTTACCGGTGACCAGGATATTCAGGTCTTTGCTCAGTGGCAGCACACCACCTTCGTTCTTCAACAATACCTGGGATTCACGCACCGCCTCACGCGCCAGTGCCTGCACTGCGTCGCCGTGCATCAGGTCCGAATCACCAGCACCATCGCGCTCGGAGGGTTTGGGTTTGTCGAACAGACCAGCACGCAGTTTAACGCGCAGGATGCGACGCACGGCATCGTCGATGCGTGCCATGCTGATGTCGCCATCGTTGACCGACTGAATGGTGTTGGCGATGAAGGCCTTCCAGTCATCCGGCACCATGAACATATCGATGCCGGCATTCACCGCCTGCACGCAATCGGAATTGGAGCAGCCGGTAACCTGTCCATGGCCGTTCCAGTCGGAGACGACGAAGCCATCGAAATTCATTTTTTCTTTCAGCACATCGTTCATCAGGTATTCGTGGCCGTGAATTTTTTCACCCTGCCAGCTGTTGAACGTGGCCATCACGGTTTGTACGCCCGCTTCCAGCGATGAATAGTAGCCCTGGCCGTGAACGTTGATCAGGGTGCTTTCATCGGCCAAGTTGTCGCCCTGGTCATCACCCAAATCGGTACCACCGTCGCCGATGAAGTGCTTCGCGGTTGCGACCACGTGGGATTCGGAAAAGTCGCCCTGCAAGCCTTCGACCATGGCGCCACCGTATTGGAAAACCAGCTCGCCGTCTTCCGAGTAACCCTCGTAAGTGCGGCCCCAGCGGTCATCCCGTACCACTGCCAGAGTCGGCGCGAAGGTCCAGTCGATGCCGGTTGCCACAACCTGTTTAGCGGTTGCGGCGCCGATGCGTTTGATCAGGTCGGCATCGTTCGCGGCACCCAGGCCAATGTTGTGCGGGAACAAGGTGGTATCATAGACGTTGCTATGACCGTGAACGGCATCGGTACCCCAAATTAACGGGATAGCGGCTTTGCCGTCGGTGGTGTCCATCGAGGCTGTCCAGTATTGGTCAGCCAGATCAACCCAGTCCGCCAGACTGGCGGTTTTGTCGTTGTTTGGCCAGGAACCGCCGCCGTTTAATACGGACCCCAGGTGGTAGTCGATTACATCCTGAGGCGAGGCGCTTTTGATTTCCGGTTGCACCATCTGGCCGACTTTTTCTTCCAGCGTCATTGCCGCCAACAGTGCATCGACTTCGGCCTCAATGGCCGGGTCGAGCGCGACCTTGCTGGTAATATCGGGCCAGTCGTTATGGTCGGTGCGGTAGCTAATGGGTTCGCTGCCACCACCATTACCGCCGCTATTGCCATTATCGTTGTCGTTATTACCGGAGGGGCCGCAGCCCACCAACAGCGCCAGTGCGCTCACCGTCAGTACTGTGGTTATCTGTTTCATCGTAGTCCCGCTTCTTGTTGTTGGGATTCAGGTGTTCGTAGCTGGTATTCAAGCTATGAGTCGAGCCAGCGCAGATCATGGGGGGTGCGATGCAAGCGGAACAGCGGATTGGAGTTTTGGTCAGTATTTCTGCAGAACGGGTAAGCCCTAACCCTTTACCATGCCAATAACTTCTCAGTCTCAAGGCTTAAAGGACCGGACGTATGAACCAAATTGAATGCAACAATAACAACAACCCTTCACCGGGAAAGTTGGCGATTACAGCCGCTATGCTGATGGTCTTTTTGCTGTCGGGTTGCCTGGACACCACCACAGAAACTGACGTCGACACTGACACAGACACCGGGGATTCAACCCCAGAGCCAACGCCAGAATCTGATCATTCAATGCATCACCCGGCCGATAAAAACTGGCGACTGGTGTGGTCGGATGAGTTTAATGGTTCAGCGATCGACCCGGCTAAGTGGAGCTACGAACAAAATTGCTGGGGCGGCGGCAACAATGAACAGCAGTGCTACACCGGCCAGGCGAGCAATGCGTTTATAGACGACGGTGCTTTGGTTATTAAGGCGATAAAAGAAGACTTCACCGGCCCCGTCGCCAACCTGGAAGACCCGGCTTTTGACCCGAACGACACCCGCACCCTGCCCTACACCTCTGCTCGCCTGCGCACCTTAAACAAAGGCGACTGGCGCTACGGCCGGTTTGAAATACGGGCGCAACTGCCAGCTGGCCAGGGCACCTGGCCTGCCATCTGGATGCTGCCGACCGACTGGGTTTATGGCGGCTGGGCCGCCTCTGGTGAGATCGACATTATGGAAGCCGTGAATCTGGAAACCCAGAGCGATGCAGACGGAGCGGCACCGGGCACGCCCGAACATCGCGTGCACGGTACGCTGCACTACGGTCAGGAATGGCCCAATAACCAGCACTCCGGCACTTTCTATGATTTCGGACCCGATGAGAGCCCGACCGATGGCTTTCATCACTACGCCATTGAATGGCAATCCGGCGAAATTCGCTGGTATGTCGATGGGCAGCACTATGCGACCCAGACCGATGCCGGTTGGTACTCACAGTATGCAGACCCGGAATCCGATGAACTGGTTATTGGCAGTGGTAGCGCTCCGTTCAACAAGCCGTTTCATCTGATTCTGAACCTGGCCGTGGGCGGTGACTGGTCTGCCAATGTGAACGAGAAAGGCATCGATGCCGATATATTTCCGCAAACGATGAAAGTCGATTACGTTCGGGTGTACCAGTGTGATGTCGATGCGGTTACCGGTGCAGGTTGTGCCACACGCAGCGAGAACGCACAGTTAGTACAAGGGTTTGGGAGTGGACTGGAATAAACAGAGTCGAGTGCGATTGCCGCTGGTTACATTCAATCATCAAATAGCTCCCTCTCCCGTCCCACGGGAGAGGGTTCGCTTCTGGTTTTTTTACGTATTCCAATCGAAACCACAGCAGTAACGGCTACGCCGTCCCCCTCTCTCTAACTCTCTCCCCCAAGGGTGGAGAGAGGACTGTTAAGTGCAGCACCGCGAGCGATTAGAGCTTGTTACTTTCACCTCTGAAGACTTGACGCCCGGGCCCGGCTGAATAATGCTCGCGGTTATTTTCTGTGAGGGCACCCGATGATCACCATGAAAGAAGTCTCCGACCTGGCGGGCGTATCCCAGGCGACTGTGTCCCGGGTGATCAACGGCAGCGACCGGGTGACGGAGAAAACCAAAGTACGGGTAAACCAGGCGATGCAGGCCCTGGGCTACCGGCCCAATTCGGCGGCCCAGTCACTGGCTTCCAACCGGTCCAACGCTATTGGTATGGTCGTTTCCAAATTGGAGGGTCCGTTTTACGGGCCGATGATGGCCGGGGTCGAAAATGCCCTGCGCCAGGCTCACAAGCACCTGATCATCGCTGCCGGGCACGGCGATGCTGACCTTGAACGTGAGGCCATTGAGTTTCTGATCAACCGGCAGGTCGATGGGTTATTACTGATGGTGGAACGCCTGGAAGATGCAGAGCTAGTCGAGTTAAACCAGCGTGTGCCGGTGTTCCTGATCAACCACCCTGTCACAACGCTCAGCCACCGCTGTGTATCGCTCGACAACGAACTCGGTGGCTACCGCGCAACACGTTACTTGCTGGACAAAGGGCACCGGCGCATTGCCTGCATTATGGGCCAGACCTGGAAACCGGATGCCCGTGATCGGCTTCAGGGCTATCACCGGGCCATGGCGGAAGCTGGCATTGCGGTGCCGGATGATTGGGTCGTCAACACTTACTTCGAACTCGCCGGTGGCTACCAGGCGATGGAAACCCTGCTTGAACGCCAGTTTGATGGCACCGCTGTATTTGCGGGTAACGATGAAATGGCCTTCGGCGTGCTGGAAGCCGCCGAACATCATGGCATTCGGGTACCGGACCAGTTGTCGGTCATCGGGTTCGATAACAGCCTGACCGCCCAGTACGTTAACCCCAAGCTCACCACCCTGCATTTCCCGATGTTTGAAATGGCACAGGCGTCGGCGCGGATGGCGTTGGATGGCATCTACAACAAGGAGGAAAGCCAAGCGTGTCAGTTTGAACCCACCCTGGTTGAGCGCAATACGGTCAGCAAGCTTCTTTTGTAGGAAGCCAGTCCTCTGGGTGACGGGGGAGAACAACCAACCGGTGATACTGGCCTTTTTGGCAGTGGGTATATTCTGTGGCCGGGATACTTCCGGTCGCCCAGGGGACTGGCCTCCTACGATTGAAAATACACTCGCTAACGCACCACACCCTCTGCCACCAGCCGGGCCAGAATCGCTTCGGCTTTCTCCCGATCCGTCCCCTCGGTGATAACCTGCCCGCCCTGCCCCTGGGGTTTGGCGGTGGCGGCTTTCATGCGTTCTGCGGCGGTGCCGCCTTTGGCCACGGCCAGGCGTTTGGGTCGGGGTTTGGCCGGGTGTTGTTGCCAGTTGGCGCGGGCCTGGTCCGGTTCTGCCGCACAAGGTTGGGAGTCGATGTTACCCCGTTGGGCGGGGCCGAAGGCCGACTGGCGGGCTGGGTCGGCGGCCGGGTCGACACTGGCGACAAAGGGCAGTGGCACGCGCAAGGCGCGTCGTTGCCCCCGGGGTAAGGCTTGCCAGACGTCTGCATGGCCGTCTGTAATGGAGACCACCGAGACAATGCGAGGCACCATGGGCCAGCCCAGCTGATCAGCCACCGAATAGGGCAGCAAGCCAGACCCTTCACCACACTCGGCACGCACGCCGGTTAATACGATGTCCAACTGATGGTCCAACGCCTGATCTCGCAGATAATTGGCCAGCGCGGGTACGGCATCGGCATCCGGCTCTGCATTCAAGACCGTCACATCATTCAACCCCATGCCCAAATAAGCACGCAGTGACTCATTCCGGGCTGAACCTACATGGACCAAACTCGGCAACTCTGGTGAGAGCGAGAGCGCCAGCTCCACGGCACGGGCATCCTGATCGGCCCGGCGCTCACGGCGCCACAGCGGATGCTGACCGACAGAGACCAGAGCGGCGATTTTCAGGGGCTGGCCCGCCAGGGTTTTGGAACGTGATTCAGGCAACATGGCGAGCCTCTCCTTCGTGTGCAGTACCGCCTTGAGGGGCGATACCCGTCTGACGTTCAGTCATCAGGTTCAGCAATTCGGCAAACACGGCTTCGCTGTCGGCGATCACCGTCAAATCGGCCCGGCGTACCATGTCGCAGCCGGCATCCAGGTTAATGGCGATGACCGTTTCGCACTGGCCAATGCCCTGCAAATGCTGAATGGCACCGGAAATACCGACGGCCAGATAGACCCGCGCCGATACCCAGGTACCACTGGCACCCACCTGCCGGTGGCGTGGCATATAGCCATCATCAACCGCGACCCGGCTGGCGCCTTCGGTGGCGCCCAGCACGGTCGCCACTTGATGAAACTGATCCCAGTTGCGAACGCCATTACCGGCGGCAAGAATGAATTCGGCTTCACTCAGCGCGATCTGGCTGGGGTCGACACTGACCGGGCCAAGGTCTTCGATGGTCACTGACTCTGGCTCGGGTAACGTCAACTCCAGCGTCAAGGCTTCGTGGCGAAGCTCTTCAACCGGGGCGGCACATTCGGGAGCGAGCAGCAAAACACGCGGCGTCGGGCGATGCCAGTCGGTAAGCTGACTGCCACCCCGGCACAGGGTGTTGTCATTACTGACTTGCCAGGCTTGTACTGCAGCTCGTTCGCCCAACTGCACAGCCCAGCGCGAGCCAAGGTCGGCACCGCCGTCGATGCTGTCCGGAAACAGCCAGAAGGCGGGCTGGTAGTGTTGTTCGGTGGCATTGAGTACCGCCAGTTTGAGCTCGGGGCAATAACCGGTTAATGCCTCATTATGCAGCTGGCTCAACTGAATCACCCGGTCGGCACCGGCACCGCCCAGGTCGGTTTCCCGCACATCGCCGAGTGCAATGGCCAATACCGCATGGGGTTCATCTTTAGCCTGCGCCAGTTGCTGCGCCAGGCCCAGCACATCCCGGTCATGACTGCTAAGCCGACCACCTGGCAGATCCAGCACGGCGGCTACATAGCCGAGCGGATCGGCAACGCGGTGCAGCGGTTTCTCTTTAGCTTGCACTCTGCCGGGCTGGCTTGAAGTAGCAAACCCAACCCCGCCCGGGTTCAGGCGATTAAGGCGCTTGCGCCCCTGAACCATCACAAAACCGGTTTGATGCGGGTTGATCCGGCGCAGCCCGGTCGGGCCAATCGCCGGCACCGTTGCCGCCATTAATGACTTGTGCTCCGGGTGCAGGCGGTTGCGCCGAATGCGTTCCAGGCGCGGGTTGCGTCTGATTCGAAGGCTCATGCTCGCTCCTCCGTCACCAGGGCTTCACTGACCAGTTCAGCCAGGTCTTTAATCTGCGGTCTGGGTTCCACCACCCCTTCGAGCATGGCCGTACACTGCTGGCAAGCGACGGCGATGGTCTCGGCCTCAACGGCCCGCGCATCGTCCACGCGCATGTCGGCAATGCGGTGCTCACCGGGGATGTCGGTAATGGGTGCCCCACCGCCGCCACCGCAGCAACGCGACCGGTAACCGGAGCGCGTCATTTCCTGCACCTCAATGCCCAGGGTGCTCAGCACCGAGCGCGGGGATTCGTACTCGCCGTTATACCGGCCCAGGTAACAGGGGTCGTGATAGGTGACGCGCCCCAATGCTTTGGGTTGTAGATTCAGCTGGCCCTGCTCCATCAGTTCATTGATGAACATGCTGTGATGCTGAACCCGATAATGACCACCGAAATCACCATACTCATTGGCCAACACATGGAAGGCATGAGGGTCGGTGGTCACAATGCGGTTAAACTCGTACCGGCTGAGCAGTTCAATATTGTGCCGCGCCAGCCGCTGGAAAGTGGCGTCGTCACCCAGCCGGCGGGCAACGTCACCGGAGTCGCATTCGTCATTGCCCAACACCGCGAAGTCGACATTGGCAGCGCGCATGACCGCTACAAAAGCACGCAGAATACGCTGACTGCGCTGGTCAAAGGCGCCATCGCTGATCCAGAACAACACATCGGCTTTACCTACATCGGCGATCAGTGGCAACTCAAGATCGGTCGCCCAGTCGAACCTCCGCGCCGGGTCCAGCCCGCCCGGGTTGTCGGTCGCGATCAGGTTATCCAGAACCTGAACACCGGCGCCCGGCGTTGCGCCCCGCTCCTGGGTTAAAAAGCGCCGCATATCGACGATGGCATCAACGTGCTCAATCATCATCGGGCATTCTTCGACACAGGCACGGCAGGTGGTGCAGGACCAGAGCGTCTCGGCGCTGACCAACCCATCCACGATGACCTGGCCGGGGTTTCCCTTGGCCTCGCCCACCGATTTTCCGGGGTAGGCGCTGCCATGGTAACCCGCATCGGTGCCACCGCTCAGGCCGACCACCATATCCTGAATCAGTTTCTTCGGGTTCAGCGGCTGGCCCGCAGCAAAGGCCGGGCAGACCGCTTCGCAGCGACCGCATTGGACACAGGCATCGAAGCCGAGCAACTGGTTCCAGGCAAAGTCCGTGGGCTTGGCGACGCCCAGGGTGCTGTCGGTCAGATTCAGTGGCTTCAGCCCGGTGGACCGACCACCGCCAAAGCGCTGTGGCCGCCGGTGAAAGGCCAGATGCAGGGCGCCGGCAAAGGCGTGTTTCATTGGCCCGCCCCACCCCATGCCGACCAGCATTTCAGTCAGCCCCAGGGCCAGGCCGATCAATAACAGGCCACTGAAAACCCAGCCGACCAGCCCGGCCGGAAACCAGTCGGCGGTCATCAGGGTGATCAGGAACAGCGAGGTGGAAAACACCAGCAGGCTTTTTGGCAGCCGCATCCAGGGCCCGCGCGACAGGCGACTGGGCGGGTTCCGCCGACGCCAGGCTACACAGCAGGCGCCAACAAACATGCCCGCCGCGCTGAGCAGAATCAGGCCGTTTAAAATAGATGAGTCAACACCAAACCCATGCACCAGCAATGCCAGCGCCAAAGCGGCAACGAAGCCACCGGCCGTTGCCACATGGGTGTTGGCCATAAAACGGTCGCGCTCAACCACATGGTGCAGGTCGACCAGGTAGCGGCGCGGCATGGCCAGTAAGCCTGCCACAACCGCCACCGGTTCGTTGCGGCCCGCACGCCAGGCCATTACTCGTCGGGTGGCACCAATCAGCATCAGCGCCAGGGCGCCGAACAGCAAAATCGGCAGTAACCAGTCAGTCAGCATCCAACACCTCTCGCGTCCGTTTGCCGGTTACAGATCCTTGCACAAGCGCAAGGCATCATAGATGGCGGCGTGGATATTGCGTTGCGATACCGCATCGCCCAGTCGCCACAGAATCATGCCGTTCTGCGGTTCGCTCAACACCGGTTGGGCGCCATTGGCGTACAGGGTTTCAACATCAATCTGGCCCTTGTTAACGGATTCCGGTTTGAGCTCGTAATACAGGGATTCATTCGGCCGGGTGCCATTCTCGATAACCACCTGGTCCACCACCCGTTCTTCCTGCTGGCCGGTATATTCGTTTTCCAGAACGGCGAT
>DASSWT010000118.1:0-2389 GCA_035704555.1 Saccharospirillum sp.
TGCAGTCGCTGCAAAGCGGTATGGTCCTGGTGGGTATTGATACGCCCTTGCAAAACATGATTGTCGGGGTGGTATTGGTCATCGCCGTCTGGGTCGACACCCTGTATCGCAAAAGGAGTTCGTTATGACGGATAACCAGCAGCCCCTGGTCGATATGCGCAACATCGCCATCTCGTTCGGGGGCATCAGGGCCGTAGATGACGTGTCTATTGACCTTTACCCTGGTGAGGTTGTTGGCTTGCTGGGGCATAACGGTGCTGGCAAATCGACCCTGATCAAGATCCTGTCCGGTGCCTATCCGATGGGCGCCGGTGAAATTTTCGTCGATGGCAAACCGGTCAATATCAACAACCCCAGGGATGCCAAAGACCTTGGTATTGAGACCATTTACCAGACGCTTGCACTGGCGGATAACGTTGATGCTGCTGCCAATCTGTTTCTGGGTCGTGAGCTGAAGACGCGTTGGGGCACGCTGGATGATGCCGCCATGGAGAGCGCCTGCAGGCAAGTAATGGGCAGGTTGAATCCCAATTTTCAGCGCTTTAAGGACCCGGTCAAGTCATTGTCCGGCGGGCAGCGACAGTCGGTCGCCATTGCGCGCGCGTTGTATTTCAACGCCCGCATTCTCATCATGGATGAGCCGACAGCGGCGTTAGGGCCTCAGGAAACCGCTCAGGTGGCTGAGCTGATTAAACACCTCAAATCCGAAGGCATTGGCATTTTTCTGATCTCCCACGACATACACGATGTCTTTGATCTCTCAGACAGAGTCAGTGTCATGAAGAATGGCAAGCTGGTGGGTACTGCCCCGGTCGATGTGGTGACCAAGGATGAAGTGCTGGGCATGATCATTCTCGGCAAATGCCCGCCTCAGGTAAAACGAGGCCCGGGTGCGGTGGCGACGGATATGTCGATAGAAGAGGCTGCTTCGGGGGGTGGTTAGGCAGCCGCGAGCTTCGAGCTGCGAGTTTTGAGTAAAAGCATTAACTCGCAGCTAACAGCTCGCAGCTAACCGCTCGAAACTTTCTCTCATTCCCTGTAAAACACCGCAGAGGCCCACAAGCTTTCCCATACAGCACCGGTTTCTTCGGCAACATCAGCCGGCGGCTCTTTCATGTGCACGCTGCTGACCAGATAGGCAGTATCGGCCCGAAAAGGGATGCTGATCTGGCCGTTCTCATCGGTAATCAGCCGGAGTTCTGTGGCGTCTTCATTTCCTGATTTCATAAATACACGGGCCAGAACACCGGCTGAGGGCTCGTTGTTTAAAAACAGGGTGGCGGTCAGTGGCGCTTGTCCGGTTAGGGTGTAGGGGTTGTCCTCCAGGCGCCATTCCAGTGGGTAGCCGATAAGGCGGTCTTCGCCCTCTGCGTTGCCGGTACCAATGTAGGTTTTGGCGAAGCGACGAAAGACTTCGGTGAAGCCGCTTTCAGGCAAGCCCCGGTCCCGGTGGGCTTGGCGTACCCAGTCGAGCCCGTCCAGCGTGAGAAAGTTGTCGAAGACGGCCGGGTCGTCGTAGGTGAGTTCGGTGTAGGTTGATTCGTAGGTCAGGGTGGTCAGGCCATGGGTGTCAACGGCCTGAGCTGCGGCTGGCCGGGCGCCGAGGCGAGAACTGATAGGGCGTACCCGGCCGTTGTGGTGCAATTCGAATCGAACAAAACGGTTGGGAAAGAACGCGTAGGTGTTACCTTTGAAGTTCTGACCTACCTTTATGTCGGCCTCTACGGTCTCATTAACCTCGATCTGATACTGAAGTGGCTCCAGCCAGAATTCATGGGCATTGGCCAGACTGCCCAGGGTGAAGGCGAGCAATGCGGGCAGGGCGAGGCGTAACAGGCGTTTTGTTGCGGTTCTCTGAGTCATGAAGGGGCTCTGTATGGCTGAGTGAACAGGATACTGAGAGTACGTCAGCAGGGCCAGAGCAGATGTTTGAACTCACCCCGGAGGGCTGTTCGGCTGCAAATCCCATGCACAAAAAAACCGGCTCTGGGCCGGTTCTTTAACGTAAGGCTGTGGTGAAGGCCGATTAAGCGGCTTTCAGAGCCTTTACGCGAGCGTTCAGGCGGCTGATGGTGCGAGCAGCCTTGTTCTTGCTGATGATGCCTTTACGGGCCATGCCATCAACAACCGGTTGAGCGGTGTTGAGTGCTTTGGTCGCCTGGTCGTAGTCTTTGGCTTCGATCTGAGCAACAACCTTTTTCAGGTAGGTACGAACCATGGAACGCAGGCTTGCGTTGTGCGCGCGACGCTTCACTGCCTGACGAGCACGTTTTTTAGAACCAGCAGAGTTTGCCACGGGCAGCTCCTTAATAGTCGGTTACTGGGATTTGGTGTCAAATTTGAGGGGCGCGATTCTAGGTTTTTGAGCCCTGCCTGTCAATGGCTGATT
>DASSWT010000236.1:0-3608 GCA_035704555.1 Saccharospirillum sp.
CGATGAGCTGGATGGATTTAATGGCCTCGGTAAAAGGAGAGAAAGTCACCCTGAAACTGCCACACGATGACGGGCATGTGCACTATTACAGTTACCTGCCGGATCTGTGTGCTAATACGGCACGCCTATTGGATGAACCGCTGGAAGACTGGGCGGTATTTCACGACCCGGGGCTGGCACTTGGCAAAGCAGACTGGCAGGTCGCTTTTCGGGAATTGGGGGTAACCTTCAAGATCACCTCGTTTCCATGGTGGGGGCTAAGGCTGGCCTCAGTGTTCAGCCCATTGTTGAGGGAGGTGATGAAAATGCGCTACCTGTGGCAGCAGCCAGTGATCATGAACGGCGCTAAGATGACGCATCAACTGGGGAACACTTTGCAGTCGACAGCATTACCTCAGGTTATTAAACAGACACTCCTGAAATAAACTCTTTGGGAGCTAGTCTTGCGACGTTTCCCGCACATAAGGCCAGGAGGTAAAGGTTGCCACGTATAATGACTCGACCTGATCCCGGGCCCACTGGGTACGTCGTAAGAACGTTAAGCTCGATTTCACGGACGGATCGCTTTTAAAGCAATTGATATTGACCCGCTTGCTCATCCCTTCCCATCCGTAATGCTCCTGCAGGCGAACCACTATGGTTTCCAGCGTGATGCCGTGAAGTGGGTTGTTGGCTTGTTCCTGGGGCATCATGCACTGGCCTTGTTATTCGGCAGAACCTACTGCGATAAAGAGCAGGTTAGCCTGCTTGGCGGGTTCCAGCAATGGGTCTCATCGGCGCATTTCAAGGATGTTGGCCACTGAAAGTCCTGAAGGGGACTACGAACCAGTAGTGGCTATTGGTCTTGTTCCGGGTCCAGAAATTCGTCCAAAGTTGAGGTATCGAATGAGTAAGTTATTTTGGCGTCCGGGTAGTGTTCAGCCATTATTTCTCTGAATTGGCCGGGCGGGGTAGTGATTGTTTTTGTGGTGGTGTTGCCATTCACGTCTTCAATGACTACTTCGTATTTCTTTAAACCGGCCTCTGTCTTGGGTGTGCTGATCACGTCGATGACCTTGTAGTGTGCCATTATCTCGGCCTCCTGATGAATTGCGTTGCACTAAAGGTAGCGCATTCAGATGGATTGGCTATGGAGTTTGCGATCCTGATACTGATGCCCGTCGTCCATATATGCTAAGATGCATGCTCTTCAAATCCTATTCAACAGTGTGAGTAAAACCATGGCCCAAGCCTCTGCACGTCATATTCTGGTTGCCGACGAAGCAACCTGTAACGACCTGAAATCAAAAATTGCTGCCGGTGAAGATTTTGCCGCTCTGGCCCAGCAACACTCCAGCTGCCCCTCTGGTCGAAACGGCGGCGATCTCGGTAGCTTTGGCCCGGGCCAGATGGTCCCCGAATTTGACCGTGTTGTGTTCAGTGCCCCGGTTAACGAAGTTCAGGGCCCGGTTAAAACCCAGTTTGGTTATCACTTGCTGGAAGTGACGCAGCGTACTGATTAAGCCGGATTGATAGCTGGCACCCGGGTTAGTCAGTTTCAATGACGCCGGGTGCCTCGTTGTCAGGCTGCCGATTCCAGGTCAGTTCCTGGCCATCGTCCGGAACCAGCAGGCGATGGCCAATGCCTGGCTGCTCGCGCAAGGTGCGCAGCTGTACGCGAGTGGTGGGGCAATGGTCTAGCGATTCCAGATGGTTGGCTACCACCGTGCCGGTGCTCAGGCCAACCACGGCCGCCACATCCTCCACACCCATGATGATCTCGCCACCAATGTCGAATTGTGCACCCCCGGCCGGTACCACGCAGATGTCGGGCTGGTGCTGTTGAATGCACTGACTGACCTCGTCCGTCAGTATCGTATCGCCCGCCAGGTACAGCGTGGGTTCACCGGGAAATTCCAGAAAATATCCGTGGCCATGGGCCATAAAGCGACCCACCAAACCAGTACCGTGCTGGCAGGGTATTGGCGTACCGTGTCCGGTTAGCAGAGGCTGACGATAGCCCGGGTTCAGCGGTCGGACATTCAAGCCTTTTTTGGCCAGAAAATTGGCATCCTCCTGCATGCAGAACACCGGGATGTTGTTAGTGCGCAGCCATTTGGCCCCGGCCCGGTCGAGGTGATCGAAGTGGCCCTTCTGGCAGTGGGTAATCAGCGCGTGCGTGACCGTTGCCAGCAGGGCATCGGTGTTTTCCGGCAGGTCTACCAACGGATTGCGCCGGTGGGATTTGGTGGCGTATTTAAGCGGTGGTATCGCCCCTTTGGGCGCGAGCATTGGGTCGACCAAAATGCGGTAGTCGCCCGTGGCAATGATGAGTGTGGCGTTTCTCAACTGAGTGATCTTCATGCGGGTCTCCTGGTGTGAGCGAGACCATTGTTGCGCAGCGTCACCTTAAGGAGAATGGTGTTAGTTGCCATAAAACAGGCGAAATGTGTCAAATGGAAAGGAAGCAGTGATTAACAGAGTAGAAGGTCACTAAACGCCACCGATCACTCAATGAATGCACAATCCTATCAGCGCTTACGCACTCCCACCCGCACCGAAAAGAAGGTTGCACCACCGCCCATGTCGGATACCCGGGTAGTGGTCAGGTGGTTAACGGAGCTTAGGCCTCGTTGCGGGTCATCCCACCATAACCCCAGTGACACCGCCGTACCTGGGAGTACATCCTCGGTAACCTCAGCCACTAACTTGCATTCACCACGGTCATTGAACACCGCTACAAGATCACCGGTAACAATGCCCTGAGCGTCAGCGTCCTGCGGGTGCAGTTGCACCGTTGGTCGTGTGCCCTCTAGGCGCTGCATGCGCTCGTCGTTGCTGCAGGTGGAATTCAGAAAGCGGTGGTTGGGCGGCGTGATGAACGCCAGGGGGTAACGACCTTCCGGCTCGGCCAGTGGGGTATGGTCGGGCAATGGTGGTAAGCCCCGGGCAGCCATGGTGGCCGAATAGAACTCGAACTTGCCGGAAGGCGTAGGAATCTGGTGCGGAAAGAGCCCGTCTTCCGGCACCTTGAGCTTGGCCCAGCCATCGCGCCGCAGACGCGCCAGATCAATACCTTCAAGGTAAGGGCTGCCCGAGTTCAGTGCCTGTTCTATCAGGTCTTCATCGGTGTCTTTAAAGCAGGGCTCATCAAACCCCATTCCAGCGGCCAAGCTGCGGAACAGTTCCGGGTTTGAGCGGCACTCCCCCTGAATTGGCAGCACCGGCTCATTGAGCTGAACATAAAGATGCCAGTACGATTTGTAGAGATCCAGGTTCTCGAAATGGCTGGTCGCGGGCAAGACGATGTCGGCAAAGGCGCAGGTGTCGGTCAGAAACAGGTCGTGCACCACGGTAAACAGATCCGGGCGCAGTAGGCCCTTACGCAGGCGAGTTTGGTCCGGCGCGACCTGGGCAGGGTTGCTGTTGTATACGAACAGTGCCTGAATCGATTGGGTGTCATCCAGCAGGGCATCGGCCAGTTGATTCATGTTGACCCGTCGCCCGTCTGGGTTGGGATGCAGGTCGGGCCGCTGCAGGGCCTTGGTATTGAATTGCGCGTACCAGCCGTTACCCTTGATCAACCCACCGCCGCGCTTGCCCCATTGCCCCGTTAAAGCGGGCAGGCA
>DASSWT010000242.1:0-5667 GCA_035704555.1 Saccharospirillum sp.
GCATTGATCGGGCCCGGGCCCATCAGCAGGCGTGGCGGGGGCGACAGGCGGGACAGGTGTGATGAGGGCATGAAGGTGGCTCCACAAGTTAACAATAGCGTTAAAGTAACATTTGTTTCTTTAAATTATAAGAGAAACATATGTTTCTTTCGGCGTTTGGCCGGGGTCAGGGCTCAAGCTCTCCCAGCGCCTGATATTGCTGTTCTATTTGTTCAATGCGCTGGCGTGTGGCTTCGGGGAAGTGCTGCATCATGCCGTTTGAGGCATGGGCGATCCAGCTCACCGGAGCTGCATAGCTGGCGAATGGCCCCCGGCTTTCGATCGATAACTGGATATGAGCGGTGAGTTGCGGTTGCGTCGGAAAGTCGGGCTCGGTGATCAGCACGGTTTTGGCCTCACTTCGCAACAGCGCCTTGAGCAGTTGCTGAAAGCCCTGGTAACGCCGCCTGAAGCCAAAGACGACGATAACGTCATCGGCGTTCAGTTGTACCAGATGCTCAGACAGGGATTGCCCCGGCTGGGGAATCAGGCAGGTGTTCGCTCTCAACTGAGTCCATTGGGTATGGGCGTGCAACGCCAGCGGGAAGTTGTTGCGCTGACCCAGGCAGTACAGCGTTCGCGCGGTAAAAAGTAGGTCAATGATATCAGCGCTGTGCTGCAGGCTGGCTTCTGAAAGCCAGCCGGAGAGGTTGCTGGTTTCCTGCTGGACATGGTGATAAAGATCGTCGGCCTGGACAATCGGTCGGGCCAGCGGGCTGCCCGGGTTAGGTTGCTGGCGCATGGCCTCACGCGCCTGGTTAAAATCGTGGTAACCCAGGCGACGAAACAGCCGACTGACGGTGGCTTTGCTGACGGCGTGGATCTGGCTCAGTTCGGTTAGCGAGTAGGTGGCCGCCAGGCGTGCCTGGGATGCCACAAACTGGGCGACACGGCGTTCGGCGGCGGGCAATTCATGCCAGTGCTGCTGGATGCGCTCGGCGAGCAGGTCAGACTTGGTCACAGGCCGGTTCCGGAACGATTAAAACGGTATTGAAACATGCGTTTCGTTGCAGCGCCAGCGAGGGGAGTTGGCTTGGGGGTTACTTTCCTGCTATTGGCCTGCTACTTCCATGCGGTTTTTGCCGGTGGTTTTCGCCTTGTACATGGCCAGGTCGGCGGCCTGGTAGAGGCTGCTGAAATCGTCGCCCTGGTCGGGGTACAGGGCGATGCCCAGCGAGCAACTGCAGTACAGTTCCGTGCCTTCCCAGTCGATGGGCTTTTGCAATTGCTCATGAACTTTGCTGGCAACCAGCGAGGCTTCGTTGGCATCATCCAGAGCGGCGAGGATTATGAATTCGTCGCCGCCAAGGCGGGCTACGGTGTCGCTTTGGCGTACGGTTTGGGTGAGGCGGCTGGCGATGGCACGCAATAAGGCATCGCCAGCCGGGTGTCCGTAGCGGTCGTTGATGTCTTTGAAGTCGTCCAGGTCGATGACGATAACGGCGACGCGCCCATTGCACCGGTTGGCCTGAAAATTCAGCTGCCGGAACCGGTCTTCAAGCAGCAGGCGGTTGGGCAGCTGGGTCAGGGAGTCGTGGAAGGCCATGCGCTGGAATTCGTCCCGGTCCTGCTCCAGGCTTTGCTGGCGGTTTTTGAACTCGGTGATGTCCTGCACCGCACCGACCACATAGGTTACGCCCTGGGTATCGATGGCGGGCTGGGCGGTGATGCGCAGCCAGCGCGGCGGCTCGAACCCATCGAGTGGGATTTCGAGGTCAGAGGCCAGGCCGCCGTCGAGGGTTTGTCCAATCTGTTTGAACAGCTGGTTTTGCGATTCCTCGCTGAACAGCTTCTGAATGTTGGTCAGGCTGGTGTTGAAGGTGCGGGGGATGGCCAGTATCCGGAACGATTCGTCGGTCAGGGTGAAATGATGCGTCTGGGCGTTGTATTCCCAACCACCGACCCGCGCCATGCGGTTGGTCTGTTCCAGCATGTTCTGGCTGTGTTCCAGTGCATTCAGGACCCGCTTGTAGGCACGGATATCCCTGATAATCACCCAACTGCCCGATATCTGGCCATCCCGGTCGCGCACGGCCGTGGCACGTATGGATACGGGAATGACGGTGCCATCCCGGTGCAGCAGTTCTTTCTCGAAAACATCCGAATAGCCGCGCTCGTCAACCTGATGCGCGATTGCCGAGTCGATGTCTTCCCAGCCCGGTGGTGTCATTTCGTGGAAGGTCAGCTGGCTCAGTTCACTCTGGGTGTAGCCGGTCATGGTCAGATAGGCGTTATTGGCGAACTGCAGCTGATGATCGGGTGTCCACAGGCCGATGGCATCCATGCTGGTGCGAAACAGGGACCGGAAGCGACGTTCACTGTTGGCCAGGCTCTCAATCAGCTGGTTGCGCATCGAAACGTCGCGACTGACGGACCAGACGCCGAGTGGCTCGCCTTTCTCATCGCGCACCAGAGCCAGCCGGATGGACATATCGACCGGTGTGCCGTCGGGGCGCAGGAATCGTTTGTCGTAAACTTCGCTGACGTTGTTGTTCAGCAATTGATCGCGGATGCGACTTTCCTCCAGGCTGACGACATCTTCCGGCGTGAATTCGCGATAGTTGTGGCCGATCACGTCCATCACACCGCGATCGAGCATCGCCAGAAAAGCCGGATTGGCGAGCAGGATAGTGCCGTCAAGCTGGCTGTAGGTAATGCAATCCTGGCTGCTGTCGAACAGGGTTTGCATGGGGTGGCCCGGCTCGCGGATATCGGTTGCGGGCAACAGGCTGATCCAGAAATGCTTGTCAGAGGCAGTAACGATGGGCTGAAACGTAGCTTTGACCGATGTCGTCCGGTCAGCCAGAACCAGTGTCAGGGTGCGGACCGTGCGGTCGGTTATCTCATGCAGGTGCTCGGGAAGGACGTCAGGTAACCAGGAGGAGAGGGTGGTATTGCTTAAACGTGACGAACCAGTGGTCAGCCAGTTCACCATGGCCTGGTTGGATTTTAAAATGCGACCCTGACTGTCACAAAGCCATTGGGCAGTACTGCTCTGCTCAAAAGCCGAGGTTAACAGCGACGCTACCAGATCCTGATCCACAGGATGCCCCCACCGTCATAAACCATGATGTCAGACTGGCACCTTACTAGAGCCGGTTATGGAGCGCCAGTGAATAACGCGGACAGGCCCGATTTCGCCGTTGAATCCGGGCCTGCCGCACCCCTTAGTTGGTCGCAGGTTGCTCAGGGGCCTCGTCTTTGCCTTTCTTGTTCTGCAGGTAAAGCGCGTCAAAGTTGACCGGGGCGAGCATCAGGGCCGGGAAGCTGCCCTTGGTGACGGCAGTGTCGACAGCTTCGCGAGCGTAGGGAAATAGAACGGATGGGCAGTAGGCGCCAATCATCTGATCCCGGGTTTCATCCGGGAAACCGGAAATAGTGAAGACGCCGGCTTGTTGAACTTCGGTCAAAAAGGCGGTTTTTTCACCGATTTTGGCTTCTACGGTGATGATCAGCACGACTTCGACGACGTTTTCGTCGAGGGTGCGGGTGCGGGTGTTTAGGTCCAGTTTGATTTGGGGCTTCCATTCTTCACGAAAAATGGCGGGCGCATTGGGCGATTCAAAGGACACATCGCGGGTGTAAATGCGCTGAATGGCAAACTGGGGTTTTTGTTGTTCGGTCATGGGGACTCCAAAAAATCCGTTTTATTTATAGTAAGTGTGAATAGAGTGCTGGATGATTACTGGTTCTGCATTACCTGGCTTGCCCGGCTTCTGCCAGCAAAGCGTCGAGCCGGCCCGCACGTTCCAGGGCATAGAGCTCATCGCAACCACCAATGTGGTGCTGGCCTACCCAGATTTGTGGCACGGTACGCTGGCCACTGAGTTGCATCATTTCCTGACGCAGTTCCGGCTGACCATCGACTTTGATCTCGTGATAAGCGCTGCCCTTGTGATCCAGCAGTTGCTTGGCGCGTACGCAAAACGGACACCAGGCGGTGGTGTACAGCGTAACAGGCGAGACAGTAGACATGATCAGGGGACTCCGTTTTTACGACTTAACCAGCGGCATGCTGCTGTTTTGCCATTCAAGAATGCCGCCCCGTAATTTGTGCAATTGATTGAAGCCGGCTTTGGCCAGCAATGCACCGCTGGCGCCGGATGAGGTACCAGTTTTGCATACGATGATGATGGGGGTGTCTTTATAGGCTTCAAGTTCAGA
Source organism: Saccharospirillum sp. (assembly GCA_035704555.1). Lineage (GTDB taxonomy): Bacteria > Pseudomonadota > Gammaproteobacteria > Pseudomonadales > Natronospirillaceae > Saccharospirillum. The sequence goes on from DASSWT010000242.1 coordinate 4,204, forward strand.
CAGCCGACGCTCCACATCACGGGCCGGGATGTTAATGGCATTGGGCAGGTGGCCCTTGCGGAAATCCTCTTTCGAGCGCACGTCCAGTACTTTTGCATCCTGGTTGTTGATCAGCATGGTGGCCTGTTGCGGCGAGACCGCCGAGCCGCCTTTGCTCCCTTCGGTCACAATCAGCAGGACCAGCAGGACAACCCAGATGGACGCCAGGATCCAGTGATTGATAACGAATTCAAAAATTTGCTCCAACATGATTCGGGCTCTGCAGTTCGATGAAAAAGTGAGCGCGGCAGTATACACCAGCGCCCGGACATGCCTATAGAGGAGGCCGGTTTTTTAATACCCAAGTTTCGGAGTTTAAATTAGCTGCATTGCCTGGAGCCCGCGACGGGCGGCAGGGCTGCTCCTGCGGGGGCGCCGTAAATACCTCCCTGTAGGCTTAACTTCGGCATCCATGCCTCAGATACCCCCGCAAAAGCAGCCCTGCCACCCGTCGCTAATTTATTGCTAACTCAAGTTTCGGAGTTCGCTGATATAACAAGCAGCGGCTACCCTGGGGTTCCTCTGTGGGGGAGTCCGCAGCAAGGATGCTGCGGTCTAGGCTCCATGGATGGATTCACGCCGACCCCACAGAGGAATCCCAGGGTGGCCGATGCGGACCAATGCCACCTAGCTGCCCCCGAACTCCGAAGCTTGAGTTGTAGACCCGATTCGCCAAAATATTCGCCAGATGGCCGGGGAGCCAGTACACTTATGAAATTGTAATTTTCCTACATTTAGCCCGGAGGTTGAACCATGGCACCTGCCAAACCGGCTGTCCTGTTGATCCTGGATGGCTTCGGATACAGCGAAACGTCAGCATCAAATGCGATTGAAAAGGCCAACGCGCCAACCTGGAAGCGGTTGTGGAATGACTATCCCCATAGCCTGATCCATACCTCAGGTATGGATGTTGGCTTGCCTGACGGGCAAATGGGTAATTCCGAGGTGGGCCATATGAACCTGGGTAGCGGGCGGATCGTTTATCAGCAACTGACCCGCGTTACCAAGGCCATTGAAGACGGTGACTTTTTTGAGAACCCGGTGTTGACCAGCGCCGTCGACAGTGCGGTTCAGGGCAATAAAGCCGTGCATTTGCTGGGTCTGTTATCGCCGGGTGGGGTTCATTCTCACGAGGACCATTTTCATGCCATGGTTGACCTGGCGGTCAAGCGTGGTGCCAAGCAGGTGTATGTCCATGCCTTTCTGGATGGCCGGGATACACCGCCTCGCTCGGCTCTGGCGTCCATTGAAGCGCTGGAGGCCAAGCTGGAGAAATTGGGCGTGGGCGGCATCGTGTCGATGATCGGTCGTTATTACGCGATGGACCGTGATAACCGCTGGGAGCGGGTTCAGGCGGCTTATGATCTGCTGACCAAGGGCAGTGCCGATATCGTTGCTTCAACCCCGATGGACGCCTTGCACGCG
>DASSWT010000259.1:0-7514 GCA_035704555.1 Saccharospirillum sp.
TCGCCGATCAAAATGCGGCACATTCCCGGGTTGCGTTCGGCGAAATGCAGCAGCAGCGTTAATACCGCCTCGCACTGGGCCAAGGCCCGGCTTTCTTCCTGCAGAATTCGGCTGACGCGGGAAAACAGCGTTTCCTCGATAAATTCAATCAGCCCTTCAAACATCTTCGCCTTGCTCGGGAAGTGACGGTACAGCGCCGCTTCCGAGACGCCAACGGCCTTGGCCAGCCGTGCCGTGGTGATGGTTTTGCCCGGGCTGCTTTCCAGCATGTGAGCCAGTGCCTGCAGGATCTGATCGCGACGCGACAACCCTTCCTGAGTGGTACTTTCGGTCATGAGGGTTCCATCTGCGTCTGCTCGAGGATTTCGGTGTTATTGGTAATCAGCGTGCCGACGCCTTCATTCGAGAAGATCTCCAGCAACGTGGCATGCGCTACCCGGCCGTCGATGATGTGGGCGCTGGTGACGCCGTTGTGAATAGCCTCCAGGGCGCACTGAATCTTCGGCAGCATACCCCCGTAGATGGTGCCATCGGCGATCAGTGCGTCCACCTGTTCGGTGCTCAGGCCGGTCAGCACCTGGCCCTCCTTGTTCTGCAGGCCGCTGATGTTGGTCAGCAGAATCAGTTTTTCCGCGCCCAGCACTTCGGCCAGCTTGCCGGCGACGAGGTCGGCGTTGATGTTGTAGGAGGCGCCGTCTTTGCCAACGCCAATCGGGGCCACGACCGGAATGTAGCCGCCTTCGGTCATCAGTTCGATCAGCCGGGTATCGACCTTGTCGACTTCACCGACGTGGCCGATGTCGATGATCTCCGAGGTATCCAGATCCGGGGTTTTGCGGGTGACCTTGAGCTTGCGCGCCTGAATGGTGTGACCATCCTTGCCGGTGATGCCAAAAGCCTTGCCGCCGGCCTGGTTGATCAGATTGACGATGTCTTTGTTGACCAGGCCGCCGAGCACCATTTCGACCACGTCCATGGTTTCGCTGGTGGTTACGCGCATGCCATTGACGAACTTGCTCTCAATGTTCAGCTTGGTCAGCAGCTCGCCGATTTGAGGGCCACCGCCGTGCACGACCACCGGGTTAATGCCCACGGTTTTAAGCAGTACGATGTCGCGCGCAAAGCTGGCCTTGAGTACATCGTCGACCATGGCGTTGCCGCCGTATTTGATGACGACGGTAGCGCCTTGAAACTTCTGCAGATACGGCAGGGCTTCGTGCAGGACGTTTACAAAATTCAAAGCGGTTTTACGATCGAGCGGCATGATAAGACCTACTGATGACTGTCTGCGCGGTGATGACGGGAAAGGGCCCATCCGGTTTGAGCATGCCCCGGCACCGATAGATGTGCTCGGAGACCATTCAGGCTAACCGCCGGACGACTCAGGTTGCCCGGCCCTTTCCAGAAAGCGCCGCATTAAAAGGGAATCTGTAACTGGCTGTCAACGGCTTGCAGCTGCGAACGGAACGCATCCTGGATGCGCGACAGCGCCTGGTCGGTATCGGCCTCGAACCGGCACACCAGCTTTGGCGAGGTGTTCGAGGCGCGTACCAGGCCCCAGCCATCCGGGAAATCGACGCGCAGGCCATCGATATCGGTAATGCGACCGCCGGGGAAGGCGGCATTGCGCTGCAATTGTTCAACAATGCGGAACTTGCGGTCATCCGGTGCTGAGATGGTCATTTCCGGGGTGTTGATGTCTTCCGGGAAACTACCGAAGAGCGCATCAAGGCTGTCACTGCGGCTCGAAATAATCTCCAGCAGGCGGCAGGCGGTATAGAGTGCATCGTCAAAACCGTACCAGCGTTCCTTGTAGAAAATGTGACCACTCATCTCACCGGCCAGCAAGGCACTGGTCTCTTTCATCTTGCGCTTGATGTGCGAGTGCCCGGTTTTCCACATCAGCGGCTTGCCGCCATAACCGACGATCAGCCCCTGCAGGCGACGGCTGCATTTAACGTCGTAAATAACGGTCGCGCCCGGGTTGCGGGTGATGATGTCTTTGGCCAGCAGCATCAGCAGGCGGTCGGCCGGAATGATCTTGCCCGAGTTGGTGACCAGGCCGATGCGGTCGCCGTCGCCATCAAAGGCGAGGCCGATGTCGGCGCGGGTTTCTATAACGGTGCGTGCCAGATCCTGCAGGTTCTTTGCATCACTCGGGTCCGGGTGGTGGTTCGGGAAGTTGCCGTCGACGTCGCAATACAGCGGCAATACATGGCACCCCAGAGACTTGATCAGCTTGGGCGCGATGTTGCCGGCGACACCGTTACCGCAGTCGATCACGACCTTGAGCGGACGGGAGACCTTAACGTCTTCAGTGATCCGGTTGATGTAGCTGGGCGAAATCTCGTTGCTGGAGGTGCTGCCGTTGCCACTGTGGAAGCGTTCTTCCTCGATGCGCTGGTGCAGCCCGAGTATCTCGTCGGTCGTCAGGGTGTTGCCGGCCAGTACAATTTTAAAGCCGTTGTAATTGCTCGGGTTGTGGCTGCCGGTCACCATGACGCAGGAGGGAGTGCCCAGGGTGTGGGTGGCGAAATAGGCCAGCGGTGTCGGCACCACGCCGATGTCGATCACGTCGCGTCCGCTGGCGGTCAGACCGGCGATCAGCGCTTTGCTCAGTTCCGGGCTCGACAGGCGCCCGTCGCGCGCGACAACGACGGTCTGCTCGCCACGATCGAGTGCTTCGCTGCCAATGGCCAGGCCGATTTTGCGGGCAATATCGCTATCGAGCGTTTCACCCATAATGCCGCGAATGTCGTAGGCGCGAAAAATCTCGGTGGATACCGGTGAACTGTGACTCAGGTGCGTGGGTGCCGGGGAATCCATACCCAGAATATCGTCGTCGCTTTCAAGCATGCTGACATCAAAATCGTCGTCAATCTCTTCGGCCTGCGGCAGCGGTGGTGTCGCCAAACCCGAAGGTTGTGTGCCCTGGGGCGCTGCCGGAGCAGGCGATGTAGGCCGGATTCCTTTACCCATGCGCAGCCGGTTAACGCTTTTCGCCAGGGAGTTAAACACCCCCAGCCGGTAGGGTTGATTGTCGACCGACTGATTACTCAGTACGCGCTGGATAAAGCGCGCAAAGAGGTTTACATCGTGACGCATGGCGGCCTGCAACCGACTGGCGGCGACCAGCAGCGAGGCGAACGCGATCACGAAGATCAGCCCGAAGGTTGCCCACAGGTTGGTGGCGGCGAACACCGTCGACTGAGCCAATTCGTCGGAGGGCTGAAAGGTCAGCGACCAGTTCGGGTTGTCCGAGCGCAGGGTGATGACCGGGTTCGAGGTTTTCACGCCGTAGGTCAGCAGCGTTTGCTGCCCGCCGCCCTGAAATTGTTGCACGACCACCACGTTGCCCTGGGTACTGTCGATGCCGTTCAGTGACTCCTCCAGGTACGCCATGTCCTGACTGACGCTCAGCGTGCCGATCAGGTTGCCGTTACCATCACGCACCGCGACGACCGAATGCAGGTAGGGCTCGCCGTCCATCTGGTGGGCTTCCCAGGGCAGGTTTTGCCCCTGCTCGGTGCGCCGAATCATGTCCATGCCGGCGAACGCCAGTGGCGGTGTGGCGTTGGGTTGCTGGGAGGCTTCCTCCAGCGGGAACAGATGCACTTCAAGCCCGTACGGGAGGTTGTTGACCAGGCGCGCTTCGGCGTTGTCCAGCTCGGCCCTGCCGGCGTCTTGCAGCAGACCGATCAACTGGTCGCTACTGGCAAGCCGTTGCATCTGTGTCCGGTGCTGGTTCAGCACATTGTTGAAATAAGCTTCGTATTGCTCACCGACCTGACTGATCAACTGCTGCTGATGGGTTTCGTTGACCGGACCAATGGCCTGGTTAATGACCCACCAGGCCGAGGCGCCGATCGACAGGGCGATCGCCACCATAGGCACCATCAGGTAAGTGAACACACTGCGATTGGCCGCATTGCCTGTGGTGTTCGGAGTCGACTTCTCACTGGCCTTGGGGTTGTTCTTTTTTTTGCCGAGTAACGCCACAGACAATTCCTTAACAGAGGATTCTTGAATACACCGTGCTGTTGAGCCATGCACCACTCTGGGGCTGTCCCGGGTGCAGTGATCGCTCACTTCATTCAGCTACTTTAGCCCAAGCTCAGTGACAGGTTAAGCCTTGTCGCACAATTCAGACTAATGTCGACCGGTGTGACCGAAACCACCGGCACCCCGGTCGGTTTCTTCGAACTGATCAACCCACTGAAAATCGGCCTGCACCACCGGCACCAGCACCAGTTGAGCGATGCGTTCACCGGGTTCCACGGTAAAGGCTGTGGACCCGCGATTCCAGCACGAGACCATCAGTTCACCCTGATAATCGCTGTCGATCAACCCGACCAGATTGCCCAACACAATGCCGTGTTTGTGACCGAGACCGGAGCGCGGCAGGATCATTGCCGCGTAGGCCGGGTCTTCCACGTAAATGGCGAGACCGGTGCCAATTAATTCGGTCTGCCCCGGCTCCAGTGTCAGGGCTTCATCCAGGCAGGCGCGCAGGTCCAGCCCGGCTGAACCTTCAGTGCCGTACTGGGGCAGTGGCAGCGTATCGCCCAGACGGGCATCGAGTTTCTTGATTTTCAGCGGCTTTTTCATCGGTGTTCGGGGTTCCAGCTTATCGGGTTGTAGGGAGGGGTGTCAGGGCGCAATGGCGGCGATAATAAAGCGTGCGACGGCGCTTTTCGAGGCGGGGCCAAAGGCTTCCTGCCGGTCTGGACCGACCAGCAAAATTTCGTTCTGGTCACTGCCAAAGGCGATATCGCTACGCGACACATCATTGGCCACGACCCAGTCGACCTGCTTGCGGTTCAGCTTGGTCCGGGCATAGTGTTCAACATCCTGGGTTTCGGCGGCAAAGGCGACTACGCAGGCAGGTCGTTGGGCGTGGCTGGCCACGGTGGCGATGATGTCCGGGTTCTGTACCAGATTCAGGGTCATGTGTTCTGAGCCCGGCACCTTTTTCAGTTTCTGGGTCGCCGGTTCCGCTGGCCGATAGTCGGCGACGGCTGCTGTGCCGATGAACAGATCAACGTTACCCAGTTCAGCGAGTGCGGCTTCGTACATCTGCTGGGCACTGATGACATCGATGCGGCTGACCCGGTCGGGTGTCGGCAGATGCACCGGCCCGGCAATCAGAGTGACCCGGGCACCGGCTTCGGCAGCGGCTTGTGCCAGGGCGAAGCCCATCTTGCCGCTGCTGTGATTGCTCAGATACCGCACCGGGTCCAGTGCTTCGCGGGTGGGGCCAGCGGTAATCACCACCCGCTTGCCGGTCAGGCTGCCGCGATGGAACAACCCGCCGGCAAGCTCAGCCAAGTTATGGGGTTCGAGCATGCGCCCCGGGCCCACATCGCCACAGGCTTGCTGGCCGGCATCGGGCCCGAACCAGGCGAGTGTCGGGTACAGCTGCTGCAGCCGGGCGACATTGGCCTGAGTAGCGGCGTTCAACCACATTTTTTCGTTCATTGCTGGCGCCAACGCCCGTTGCGCGGTGGTGGCCAGGCACAGCGTCGTCAGCAGATCGTGACCAGAGCCGCTCGCCAGATGGGAAATAAAATCGGCGGTGGCCGGTGCCACTAAAAGCAGGTCGGCCCAGCGCGCCAGCTCAATATGGCCCATGCCCATCTCAGCGGCTTCATCGAGCAGTGAATGATGCACCGGATTGCCACTGAGCGCCTGCAACGTCAGCGGGGTGATGAACTCACGGGCGGCATCGGTCATCACCACCCGCACATCTGCACCGGCGCGCACCAGTTCCCGCACCAGCTCTGCCGCCTTGTAGGCCGCGATACCGCCAGTAATACCGACAATAACTCGCTTACCGGCCAGGGTATCCAGATTCGGGGTTTGCATGCCTGCGCTCTGCCACTCAAAATAGAGCGCAAGAATACCATAAGGGATTGGTGTTCATCACAGCGAAGCGGGGACAGTTCGATTGATGCCCTGCTTCGTACCCGGCAGACAAGGGGGTCTGCCTGAAAAAGGACGCAACCATGTCAATAAAGGACTGGCCGGCTTCAGACCGGCCCCGAGAAAAACTGCTGCAACGCGGGGCCAGCGCCCTGACTGATGCAGAATTGCTGGCCATCTTCCTGCGTACCGGCCTGCCCGGCGTCAGTGCCGTAGATCTGGCCCGTCAGCTACTGACCGACTACGGCAGCCTGGGCACCCTGCTGGCGGCCGATCAGGCCCGCTTCTGCCAGGGCAAGGGGCTGGGCTCGGCCAAGTTCGTGCAACTGCAGGCGGTGCTGGAAATGAGCCGGCGCTACTTGCTGGACGATCTGAAAGCCTCGCCGTCACTCACCTCGCCGGGAGATACCCGCCAATATTTGCTGGCACAGATGCGCGGCCTGCCCCACGAGGTGTTCGCTTGCATCTGGCTCGATAACCAGCACCGGGTGCTGCAATACGAACCTCTGTTCACGGGCACTATCGACGGCGCGGCGGTGTATCCGCGTGAGGTGGTGCGTACTGCCCTGAAGCATAATGCTGCGGCTGTCATCCTGGCGCACAATCACCCCAGCGGCGTGGCCGAGCCCAGCCAGGCTGACCGGCAAATCACCGACCGGCTGGTGGAATCGCTGCGCGCCATTGATGTCCGGGTGCTGGATCATATGGTGGTGGGTGCCGGGGTGGTGGTCAGTTTTGCCGAACGGGGCTGGATATAGGGTAAGTGCTCAGGTGTTGGAGTTTGCACGTTACGAGCGACGGCTGCCGGTGGTCCCTCTGCGGGGGAGTCCGCAGCATGGATGCTGCGGTCTAGGCTCCAGGGATGGATTTACGCCGACCCCGCAGAGGGACCACCGGTAGCTGGCGCGGGCCATTGCCACTCAACCAACCCGAACTCCGAAACTTGAGTTAATAGCCGTTTCGATCATTTATTCGCCGCTTTCTCTTGAGCTTGATGGCGTGTTCTGGTATAAATCGCGCCTCATTTTATCCGGGCCCCGGATTAAAAGTGCGGATCGGGGGCTAGAAGCGGCCGAACCAATACATGTCGGGGGGTCGATCGGTTTATGTTAAACCTCGGTGGCACCGAAGAATCGGAGGCGATTAATAATGTCCAGAGTTTGCCAAGTTACAGGAAAGCGTCCTGTAACCGGGAATAATGTTTCCCACTCACATGTCAAAACCAAGCGTCGGTTCCTGCCGAACCTGCACACTCACCGTTTTTGGGTTGAGGGTGAGAAGCGTTTTGTAAAACTGCGTGTCTCTTCAAAGGGCATGCGCATCATCGACAAGAAGGGCATCGAAGCCGTATTGGCTGACGTACGTGCCCGTGGCGACAAGATTTAAGGAGCCGAACCATGCGTGACAAGATCAAGTTGGTATCCAGCGCTGGCACTGGCTACTTCTACACCACGGACAAGAACAAGCGTACTACGCCCGACAAACTGGAATTCAAAAAGTTTGATCCGGTGGTCCGCAAGCACGTCATGTTCAAAGAAGCCAAAATCAAGTAAGTTTGGCGACACTGAACGAAAAAAGCCCGGCATTGACCG
>DASSWT010000265.1:0-6907 GCA_035704555.1 Saccharospirillum sp.
CGAAAGCCCGGGATTAAATGCACCAAATTGTGACTACGGGGCGGGGCTATGCTGTGGGATTGCACTGTCTTGGTTCTGATTGGTGGCTAACACTCAGTGCAAGCCGCAGGACTTCAAATCTTAGTGCAACCTCTCATTCCCCTATGACGCTGATCCATCTACCTCCTGTTACAGGATCGAAAACTACGCTTGAAAAGCTCACCACGGCTTCCATGTTTGTCCTTGGTAGCAGCAGGAGTTGAACGAAGTGGTGACAGGAGGTAGGAGATGAGAGTCGAATGCTGGCAACTTTTAGTCAAAGGTCGGGTGCAGGGCGTCTTTTTTCGCTCGGCTACCGAAGATATAGCCAAGTCGCTCGGTCTTACCGGCTGGGTTCGCAACCTAAGCGATGGGCGTGTCGAGATCATGGCTGAAGGTCAGATAGAAAAGCTAAACGCCTTGTATGACTGGTGTCTTCAAGGCGGGCCACCGGAGGCCAGAGTCGACAATATTCAGCGAACGGAAGAGCCGGTGACCGGTCAATTTGCTGACTTTGAAGTGGTGGCGGATGCTTGAAAAGGCAGTTGCCAAGCCAAGCCTGACCATGAGGAAATCTCCATAAGATTTTCCATTTCACCCGGAAAGTGCAGGTTAGCTTGCCGTTATTTATCCTTCCCTACTGCTCATTTTCCGAAAGGTGGCGCTGCAGCTCAGTCACTGACGGCAGAATACTGCGGTAGAAAATATCGAACAAAACGGCAGTTTTGTCCGAATTGTAGAACCCCGCAGTAAAGACGGCGACCAGATCGTATTCGGGTACGATGAATATTAGCTGACCCCCGTTTCCGCTGGCCCAAATTACTCTGACCCTCTTTTCACCGTAAGGCAGCGTATCCATCCACCAAAGGTACCCATACGGGGTTTCACGTACCTGGGTTTGAGGCTGGGTTGACGCTTGAATCCATTCAGGCGGTATTAGCTGGCGACCTTCCCATCGGCCTGCTCCATTGCAGCTGGTTGCATCATGCTGCTCTTGATTGGTTAACCCGACAAGAGGCCAGAAGTCATGCGAAATTCAACAGGTCTGACAGGTTTTCAGGCGCTGTTATAGGTTTCTGAATTGGTTGTAGCGGATGTTTGAACAGTAGTCTGTTTGCACAGCGGCTTTGTTATTGGCGTTGTTGCCTCGCGGCCGAAGGGGCAATGCCGTAATAGTCTCTGAAGCAATTGCTGAAGTGGCTGCTGCTGACAAATCCGCTGGCCAGGGAGATATCGACAATGCTCCGGTTCGTTTGCATCAGCAGGCGCCGGGCATGGACCAGCCGCAGTTCAAGGTAGTAGCGCGAAGGTGACGTTTCCAAATGGGTTTGGAACAGACGCTCCACCTGTCGGCGAGAGATGCTGGCGCATTGCGCCAGTTCCGGAAGCGACAGCGGTTCTTCGATATTGGCCCGCATCAGCGTCAGCAGGGTTTGCAACGATTCCGGAAGGGTAGGGTCGTCGCCCAGGTTTAATGGCATGGGATCCACCTGTTCGGCAACCTGGTCGCAACTGAGAATCTCGCGCACGGCCCGAACAATGTGCGGGTTGTGCAGCAACTGGCCGATCAGCTTCAGCATCATTTCCAGCGCGCTGACCGGGCCGGCACAGCTGGCGTGCTGATCCCCGATCTCATAGGCATTGGAGGAGACGTTTACGGTCGGGTAGTGCTCGCGCACAAAGGCGTGATTGTCCGGGTGCAGGGCACAGGCCTGATGATCGAGGAGGCCAGCTTGAACCAGGGCGACACCACCGTTCCACAAACCAGTCAGCCGGATGCCGTTCTGGTCGGCCCATTTCAGAGTGCTCAGCAAATGCGGTTCCGGCTCCAACTGACTGCGATAGCCGCCACAAACCACCAGCATGTCGACCCGCTCGGGTTTGGCCTTGAACGAACTCAACGGCATACGAGTCAGTACCTCGATACCGAGATCGCTCATGATGCTTCGGCCTTTGGCGCCGATGGTGAAGTGTTCGAAAGCTGGCTCAGGTGTGACCAGATTGGTGGTAACCAGAGTATCGACCGCTGCGGTGAAGGCCACCATGGAGAAATGTTCGCGCAGGATAAAGCCGACGCGTAATGGTGTTTGCGTGGTGGGTGTCGAAGCTGTGTTACTAGAAGACGAACACACTATGGTACTTACACTCCCAGAAGTGTGCTGATTGAATAACGAGAATGCGGTGTTTTGTAAGCTGATGTCAACCGGGCTTAGGTTGTGGGAGAAGGGCACTACGTTATCGAACCAGCTCGATCCCTGAGCCGGTAATCTTTTAATGCTTAATCTTTAAAAACCACCGTACGATTACCAATCAGGAAGACGCGTTTCTCGGTGTGGTAGCGAACTGCGTTGGCCAGGGTTTGGCTTTCGATGTCCTGGCCACGTGCCACCAGATCTTCCGGGTAATGGCTGTGATCCACGGCCTGAACCCCCTGGGCGATGATCGGCCCTTCATCCAGATCGTCGTTAATGTAATGCGCGGTGGCGCCCACCAGTTTAACGCCCTTGGCCCAGGCCTGGTGGTAGGGTTTGGCGCCCTTGAAACCGGGCAGCAGCGAGTGGTGAATGTTGATCGCTTTGCCATCCAGCCGGGCGGCCATCTCCGGCGACAGCACCTGCATGTAGCGCGCGAGCACCACCAGTTCGCAGTCGAATTCATTGATCAGCCGCCACACCTCGCTTTCCTGCTGTGGCTTCGTGTCCGGCGTGATCGGCAAATGGAAATAGGGAATGCCGTGCCAGTCGGCCAGGTGCTTCAGGTCCGGGTGGTTGGAGATGATCAGCGGTATGTCGATGGCCAGTTCGCCAGTGCGGTAACGGTAGAGCAGGTCATTCAGGCAATGGTCGTATTTCGACACCAGAATGGCCACACGGGTGCGGTGATGGGGTTCGGTTATCTGCCACTGCATCTCGAATGCCGACGCCCGGGAGTCGAACCGTTCCCGGAAGTCGTCCAGCGACGACTGGCCGATTATCGGCCGGAATTCAACCCTAATGCAGAAGCTTTCGGTTTCCTTGTCGTCGAATGAGTTCATGGCGACGATGTAGTTTTCCGTCTCGGCCAGGCTGCGGGTAACCACATCCACAGTACCCAAGCGGCTTGGACATTGCGCCGTCAGTATCCAGAGTTTTTCTTTGGTGCCCATGTGTCGCCCTCTTACCCTTCAACCGCAGTGGTGTGGCGTTGTGCGGTTTGGGTCTGTGCCGCTGGTGCACTCAACTGCACGCCATATTCCTGGCTGGCATCAACCAGCCAGCGCCAGGCGTAGTCGGCAAAGCTGCGGCGAATCACCAGTTCCCAGTCGCTCTCGGCCAAACGGCGTACCGTCGCCTGAGATTTGGCAAAGACGGTGGTGACCACTTTGCCGACCGGGAAGTTGCGATCGTGCACGTCGTAAGGGCAACTTTTCATCAGCACCGAACGGGCCTCGGCACCGGCCAGGCGCACCAGGGTCTGACCGCCGCTAACATTGATGATCGAGTAGTGCCCGCTCAGGCGCTCGCGCAGAGTCAGTTCCATACTGAACGCCTTGTCGCCGGGCCCGACCAGCAGCCATTCGTCAGGGGCGATCCAGCTTAGCGACCACTGATTGTTGTGAACGCTTTGCAGGGCACCCGGCAGCGCCAAGCCGGTTGCCGCTTCAATGCCCTGGCGAAAGTCGGCATTGCCGGCATCGCCTCTCAGCGCCAGGTGCGCTTTCAGAGCCTCTTCCCACAAGTGGACGCCGGGGTTCGGCTGGGCCGTTTGGCCTGGCGTTTTTATGGCATGGTGCAGCGGGCTGCGCGCGGGAACGTCGGCAGCGGGAATCTGATCCATGATGGAGATTCCGGTGGCTCTGGCCTGTTCGTTCATGACTTCAGACATTTTGACGCTCCCCTTTTGGATCCAGGAAAATGGTGCTGCAGATTTCCGCTTCGATGACGCGGCCATCGACCAGCGGGTAGTAAACGGTATCGCCGGTCCGCTTATGGCCGTTCTTGATCACACCCATGGCGACGGACCGGCCCAGGTTAGCACTGTAGTAGCTGGAGGTGACATGCCCCAGCATCTTCATCGGAATTGGCTGGTTCGGGTCGTCCACGGCCTGGGCACCTTCCGGTAACACGGCCTTGGGGTCCTTGGTTTTCAGGCCGACCAACTGCTTGCGGTCTTCACGCACGCAGTCTTCGCGCTTCATGCCACGTTTGCCGACAAAACTGAACGGCTTGTCTTCCTTCACCGCCCAGCCCATGCCCAGATCATACGGGTGAACCGAACCGTCGGTATCCTGACCGGCGATGATAAAGCCCTTCTCGGCGCGCAGAATGTGCATCGTTTCGGTGCCATAGGGCGTCAGGTTGTATTTCTCGCCGTGTTCGAACAGCTTTTCCCAGACGTGCAGGCCGTAGTTCGCCTGAACGTTGATTTCGTAAGACAGTTCCCCGGTGAAGGAGATTCGGAACACCCGCGCCGGTACACCGGCCACGGTGCCCTGACGGAAGTCCATAAACTTGAAGCTGTCTTTATCCAGATCGATGTCGTCGGTCAGTTCGGCCAGCAGTTTGCGCGCGTTGGGTCCGCCGATGGTCATGGTGGCCCAGTGGTCGGTGACCGTATTGAAGTAGACTTCAAGCTCCGGCCACTCAGTCTGGTGGTAGAGCTCCAGCCATTCCAGCACGCCCGCTGCACCACCGGTGGTGGTGGTCATCAGGAAATGGTTTTCGCCGAGGCAGGAGGTCACGCCGTCGTCGAATACCATGCCGTCTTCCTTGCACATCAGGCCGTAGCGGCACTTGCCTACCGGCAGTTTGGCCCAGGCGTTGGTGTAGATGCGGCCGAGGAATTCGCGCGCGTCCTTACCCTGAATATCGATCTTGCCCAGGGTGGAGGCGTCCAGAATGCCGATGCTTTCGCGAGTGGCGACGCATTCGCGATCCAGCGCCTGCTGCATGGTTTCGCCGGGCTTGGGGAAATACCAGGGGCGTTTCCATTGGCCTACGTCCTCGAACTTGGCGCCGTGTTTAACGTGCCATTCGTGCATGGCGCTGTACCGCTTCGGGTCGAACAGGTCGCGGCAGTGGCGTCCGGCAATGGCGCCGAAGGTCACCGGCGTGTAGTTCGGCCGGAAGATGGTGGTGCCGGTTTCGGGAATGGTTTTGTTCATCGACTTGGCGGCGATGGCCATGCCATTGATGTTACCCAGCTTGCCCTGATCGGTCCCGAAGCCCATGGCGGTGTAACGCTTCACGTGCTCGATCGACTCGAACCCTTCGCGGGTCGCCAGCTCGATGCCGGCGGCGGTGACGTCGGTCTGGAAATCGACAAACTGCTTCGGCGCCCGACTGGTGCGTTTTTCATGCGGTACGCTGAACAATGCCATGGCTTTGGATTCTGGCAGGTCATTGGCCTGGGGTACAGCTGCGGCTTCGGCCGCAAAGCCCGCTTTGGTGGCGGCTTCTGCGCCGCGCAGGGCACCCTGAGCCAGGCAGTCGTTCAGGTTGAAGGTACCGGCTACGGCACCAGCGACCAATTGCTTCTGCACGGTTTCACCCGGCACGAAACCGATAATGTCGTCGTTCCAGACCGGCCGACTGCCGGTGTGGCAAGACAGGTGCACCGCCGGGCTCCAGCCGCCGGAGGTGGCGATGGTGTCGCAACTGAGCGTCTGGCTGTTACCGGTGACGCGGTCGCCCTGCTCGCTGAGCGGCGCCACGATGGCCCCTTTCACGCGCTTGCTGCCTTGCGCTTCGATCACGCCCTGGCCGTTCAGCAATGGAATGCCGCGACGCCGGGCTTCGTCCTGGTAGGCGCCGCTGACCGACGGGCGGGTGTCGACGATGGCAACCACGTCCCGCCCGGCATCCTGCCAGTCGAAGGCCGTGCGGTAGGCCTGGTCGTTGGTGGTCATCAATACCAGGCGACGACCTGGTACCACGGCGTACTGGTTGATGTAGGTGGAAACAGCCGAGGCCAGCATGCAGCCGGGAAGATCGTTGTTGCCGTATACCAGCGGCCGTTCGTGCGCGCCGGTGGCCAGTAACACCCATTTCGCCCGCACCCGGTGCAGACGCTGGCGCGAGGTATTGGCCGGTGCCTGGTCCGACAGATGGTCGGTACGACGCTCGTGGATGGTCAGAAAATTGTGGTCGTGATAGCCGTTAACGGTAGACCGGGGCAACAGCAGAACGTGCTCGTAACCGGCCAGTTCTTCCAGTGTCGCGCTCACCCAGTCAGCCGCGGGCCGACCATCGAGTTCGGACCGGCTGCCGAGCAGGGAGCCGCCCATTTCAGCCTGTTCATCGGCCAGAATCACACGCGCACCAGCGCGCGCCGCCGACAGCACCGCCGCCAGACCGGAAGGACCAGCACCGACGATCAATACATCGGCATGCTGGTTCAGGTGATCGTAGGTATCGGCATCCGCGACCTTGGGCGAGCGGCCCAGACCGGCCGCTTTGCGGATGTATTTTTCATAGAATTCCCAGGCCGCCTGCGGAAACATGAAGGTCTTGTAGTAGAACCCGGGCGGCAGCATACGGCCGAAGGCCTTGCTGAAGGTGGCCATCAGATCGAATTCCAGGCTCGGCCAACCACTGGTGGGCTGGCTGACCAGACCATCGAACAGCTCCTGCTGGGTGGCGCGCACATTGGGCACCTGAGTGGCTTCGGTGGCCCCCAGTTGCAGAATGGCGTTGGGCTCTTCCGCACCGGCCGCGACAATACCGCGCGGACGGGCGTATTTGAAACTGCGGCCGACTACGTCGACGCCATTGGCCAGCAGTGCCGACGCCAGGGTATCGCCCCGATAGCCCCGGTAGGTCTGGCCGTTGAATTGAAAGCTGACCGGCTGGGCGCGATCGATGCGGCCACCGGTGTTGAGACGGTTGGATTGTGTCATGACGTCGCCTCT
>DASSWT010000011.1:0-4906 GCA_035704555.1 Saccharospirillum sp.
TCAACCATAACGTAAGCGGGTGGAACAGAACCGACTTCAGTGTTCAAACGATCGTTTGAAACATACGTTCGCATTCAAGCCAAGTCAAGCGCCATTCGCACTGTGCTCACAGGTTCGGGCCCGGCTTGGGGTATTGCTTCCATCCCGGCATAAACCGTCTCATTCCTGTCGCGATTGGCCAGGGAAACCGAGGGCTCTGTGTAGCACAGTTTCTTTACTTTTTAACGACATCCAGCCGCCTGTCAGGGCGTATACGAGGGCCCATTTGAACTGGTTTGGCGGAAATTTTTGCGCGACACAGACAATTTTGCTTAACAAACCGGTTGGTGAGTCAGGGGCGTATCAAGGGAGCAGTTCGATCTGTCGAGTGCAGATCTCAACTTTAAAACCACTGGATTTCCCTTTACCAGTGAATCGATAACGCACGACAGGAGCTCTATTATGACTTTGATTAAACGCGCCTCTATCACCCTGGCTTCGGTAGTTTTTGCAGCTACCGCTTTCGCCGGTGGTCACATGGCCAGCGAAAAAGACATCGTTGAAACCGCCGTCGAATCCGACGACTTCAACACCCTCGTAGCCGCCGTTCAGGCCGCTGGCCTGGTCGAAACGCTGCAAGGTGACGGGCCATTTACTGTTTTTGCCCCCAACGATGCAGCCTTCGACAAGATCCCAAGCGCTACTCTGAACAGCTTGCTGGAAGACCCGGAAGCCCTGGGCGCCATTTTAGGCATGCACGTTGTAGCCGGTAAAGTCATGGCCGAAGACGTCGTCGGCATGAGCAGCGCCGAAACCATTACTGGCGACACCCTGAACATCTCCGTCATGGGCGGCAATGTCATGGTCAACGGCGCAACCGTGATCGCTACCGACATTGAAACCTCAAACGGCGTGATTCACGTGATCGACACGGTTATCACGGAGTAACGCTACACTTCTAAGACATCGCTTTCAGCGTGATGCGTTAACGGGCTTCGGCCCGTTTTTTTTTCAATCCCGCTGACCCTGAGCCTATCGAAGTACCTACTTAATACTCCCGACTCAGATCCACCGGATACCGGGGTGGCTCGCCTGCCCTGACATGACGCAGATTATCGATCGCCAGTCGAATCACATCCGATGGATCACTGATCGACGCAATATGCGGCGTGATCCAGATGTTCGGATGCGACCAGAGCGGGCTGTCTGCGGGCAAGGGCTCAGTTTCGAACACGTCCAGAATAGCGCCACTGAGCTGCCCGACCTCAATTGCCGGTATCAGATCATCCTCAGCCAGCGAAGCACCCCGGCCCACATTCATGACCACCGGCTCGCGTTCGCAACGCGCCCAGAGCTCACTGCCTAGCAGTCCGCGGGTTGCGGAAGTCAGCGGCAACAGATTGATCAGATAATCCGCCTTGGCCAGGCCCGCATTCAAACCGGTTTTCCCGGTCAGGGATTCAACCCCATTCAGTTTCTTCGGCGACTGGCTCCAGCCACTGACCTTGTAGCCCTGAACCACCAGTGCTTCTGCTACCGACTGGCCCAGCTCGCCCAGGCCAAGAATCAGAACCTGCTCACCCCAGCGGCCATCGTGCCAGTCCCAGCGTTTCTCGTTTTGGGCCTGAACCAAGCGCGGCATATCCAGCTGCCAGTTGCTCAACTGAGCGCACACATAACGCACCATGCGGTCTTTCAGCGACTGACCCATAAAGCGGGCCACGGGCCAGCCGGCCGGAAAATCAGCATCCAGCAAATGATCTACCCCAGCGCCCCAGCTTTGCACCAGTTTCACCCCGGTATAGGCAGACCAGTCCCGCTGTTGCGGCTTCCAGGCGACCACCAGCTCAATGCTGGCCGGGTCATAGTCTTCGCCCGGCAACCAGACCGGGTCGGTAACGCCCAGGCGTTTGAAATCGGATTTAATCGCATCCAACCGGCTCTCGCTGCCGGTCATATCCACCAGAATGGCCATACTGCATCTCTGTGATCGGTGTGAACTCGCTACCCTATCACAGAGTTCAAACGCCGGGCAGGCGCTGATTCTCCTGCTCGATGTACTGATAAAACGCCACATCCTCCAACTGACTGGCCGCCGCGCGGTCCAGCACCAGCGTGGCTTTCGGGTGCATTTGCAGAATAGATGCCGGGCACCGCGCCGCAAGCGGACCCTCCACCGTCGCCCGCACCGCCGCCGCTTTGCTTTCACCGGTCGCCAGCAACAGAATCTGCCGGGCCTCCATAATGGTGCCGATGCCCATGGTGATCGACAGATGCGGCTGAAACTCACCGTCATCAAAAAAGCGCTGGTTGGCCTTCACCGTATCCGGCGTCAGCGTTTTAACCCGGGTGCGCGATGCCAGGCTGGAACTGGGCTCGTTAAAACCAATATGGCCATTGCGACCGATGCCCAATAACTGCAAATCAATCCCGCCAGCAGCCTTAATCGCGGCTTCATAGGCATCGCAGGCGGCCAGCGGTTCTTCGGTTGCACCATCAGGAATAGCTGTATTGGCCAGATCAATATCCAAATGCTGAAACAGATGCTCATTCATAAAGTAGCGATAGCTTTGCGGGTGCGTACCGGCTAACCCCAAATATTCATCAAGGTTAAAGGTTCGGGCTTTTGCAAAACTTAGTTCGCCGCGTTGCACCCGTGCTATCAATGCATTGTACAAAGCAATTGGGGTAGAGCCTGTTGCCAGCCCAAGTACAGAATCTGGCTTGTTGCTTAACTGATCCGCGAAGCGGTCTGCGCCATAGTTGGCGACTTGTTCGGGTGTATCCAGAATTACGATTTGCATATCAACACACCAGCCCGCCAGAGCCCCTTCACGTTCATGGCATCATCGAACCAGGTTAGATCTGCCATGCGACCTGGTTGCAAGCTACCAAAGCGGTCGTCGATGCCGAGGTACTCCGCCGGGTAGCGGCTGGCCATGGCAATGGCTTCATCGGCTGGCACCTGCAAGTGCTCACAGCAATAACGCACCGCGTCGACCAGGGAAATGGCACTGCCGGCGAGGCGGCCCGCCGCATTGATCAGGCGGCCATCGACTTCGGAAATCCACTCACCGTAGAGCCTGAATTGTTTATCCACCGAGCCAATGGTCGCCATCGCATCGCTGACCAGATAGACCTTGCCTCTGGGTTTGGCTTTCAAGGCCAATCGTAAAGACGCCGGGTGCACATGTATGCCATCGGCGATCACACCGCACCAGGTCTCATCACTGGCCAGGGCCGCGCCAACGACTCCGGGTTCGCGACCGGTCTGCGGACGCATTGCATTGAACAGATGGGTAAAGCCGGACAAGCCAGCGGCAATGGCCGCGTTGACTTCATCAAACACCGCATTGGTATGGCCGGCGCTGACGCGCAAACCCAGCGATGCCATGCGCTGAATATCGGCAACCGCCACCTGCTCCGGCGCCAGCGTTACGATGCCCGGAATGGTGGCCGCCCGCTCCAGCCATTGCCAGTCAGCCGCCTCCAGCTTGCGCAACTGGTCCTGATGGTGCACGCCGTTACGTTCGTTGCTGAAAAACGGGCCTTCGACATGAATGCCCAGAATGCCCGAATGCGGATCGGCACTGGCCAGAATGGCGGCTTCGACTGCCTGCTCGGTCACCGTTCGCGTATCGGAAATCACCGTTGCCAGAATGCGGGCCACCCCTTTGCGGGCATGCCCTTCGGCCATGGTTTTCAGAGTCGACAAGGTAGGGTCGTTGTTCAGCAGCGCGCCGCCACCGCCATTGGCCTGCAAATCCAACAGACCCGGCGCCAACAAGCCGTCTTCCAGTGTCTCTGTGGTGTAATGCGATGGGATGTCGCTCGGTGATACACGACCAACAAGAGTGTCGCCTTCAATCAGAAGCGCGCTCGCACCCAGTCGTTCAAAACCGTCAAACACAGCGGGGGCAATTAATGCCGTATGCATACTCTGTCCTTCCTGGCCGAACCCGGAACAAACCCGGGTTATTGACTGAATGATCGGTCGTGTTCAGGCCAGGCCATCAGGCTCAGGCTGGCATCGCCGACAACTCAGTCACAAAATCGTAGATGTCACCCCGGTACCAGGACCGGGTAAATTCCACCGGGCGGTTGGTGGCATCGAAGCCCTGGCGTTCGATGTACAGCACTGCATCACCCGGCGCGATGTTCAAATGCCGCGCCACTTCGGCATCGGCGTTGTGCGCGGTCATGGTTTGCAGAGCGCGGACCGGCCGGGCATTGGCTTCATCGAGTGCCTGATACAGCGACACGTTCACGTCGTTAGCGTCAGCAATAATACTGCCGGGCACCGAGGCGATCTCGTAAGCCATGGGGGTTTCACTGGCAAAGCGCACCCGGGTATAACGACCGACCCTGCTGCCCGGCGAGAGATTCAGCGCCATGGCTTCGCGGGGTGAGGATTGCACCGTCATCCGGCTCACCCACTCTGAAGAGGGCTTCAAGCCGCGGGTGATCATGTCTTCGGTAAAGCTGTTCAGAACTGAGAGGTTCTTGTGAATCGACTTGCGTTCACCCGAGGTGACCACCGTGCCTGCGCCCTGGCGCTGTCGCAGCAGCCCCTCGCTCACCAGCGCCTCAATGGCTTTACGAACGGTGACCCGGGAAACACCCAGCGCTACCGCCAGCTCACGCTGGGGCAATAAATAGTCGCCATCTTTGAGCAGGCCTTCATGAATGGCCTGGCTCAGCGAGCGGGATAATTGCGTATAGAGTGACCCCGGGCGATCTGGGTTCGGGGTTAAAAAGTCGATCAGATCCTGATCGTTAAGCGGTGCTGCGGCCATCAGTCGGTGCTCCTCGTCTGAGCCAACCGCAGTGCCCCGTCCAGTGCGTCGCCCTGCGCTGTGCGCAGCTGCAAACGATGCCGCTCTGCCAGCAAGGGGCTAACCCGGGCTGCCAGGCCGCCCATCACAAC
>DASSWT010000061.1:0-12481 GCA_035704555.1 Saccharospirillum sp.
AACTGGTTCAGGTCAAAGGCGCTATCGGGCTTTTGATCAGACATGAAGACGATTCCGAATACATCAGTGCCCAAATGGTTGCACATGAAACCGACTGAGTACAGTTGAAGGCCACTGACTGCTCTGACCAGCACTGTTCGCAGGCTCAAGGGCCCACTCACAGAATTTTCACTGGCCCCTGTCATCCTCTGTTCATCAGCATTGCAGATGAACGAGGAGACCACCATGAACCCGCACTGCGAACCAAACCGGCCCCCAATCCGCCACTCCGACAGACTGCTCCGGATCAAGCGCGGCAACCTGCCCACTTTTGGCAAACCTTCCAGCCAGCGCCAGGCAGAAGAAGCCCTGCTACGTCGCATTAAATGCTATTTAATGACCGAACTGGATAACCAGGATCAGACTCATCTGAAAATCTACGTATCACTGGCCATGCCAACAGCCCTGAGCGATCTGGAGAGAGACATCCCGTTCCACATCGATGACCAGCGCCACACCTTGAGCGTTTCAAACCTGAGCGGCACCGGTTTGCCAGAGGAAAACAACTGGCTGGCAACGGTGTATCGGGGTACGCCAACTAAGGGTATTGTCGCAGCGTCAGTTAGCCTGGGGTGTTCGTGAGCCGGTTAACAATGCAATCAGCCCGATCATAAAAATAAACGCTTACTGGTAAAGGCTGAACGACTATAAAATAAAGGAAGCCCAGTCATTCTTTTTCATGCCCGCGAACACTATGCAGTTAATGTGCTTAATGACGTTAATGGTTTTAAAAGTCATTAAGCACATAACCTTTATTCTGTGAATCCCACTCTCTAATCTAACGTCAGCCTTCTTTATCAACTGGCTGAAAAAAGCGCGTTCATAATATAAAAACAACGGGATGAACAGTGATGCTTCGAAACCTATTTCGTATGCTGTTGAAACAGGCAGGTAGGGTTTTTTGTCTGACGTTTCTTTGCCTGGGTTTGACCGCTCAGGCCGAATCACCGGACGACCTGCATTTTCTCATACCCGGCGGAGAAGGCGGCGGCTGGGATCTGACCGCCCGCACCGTTGGGCAAACGCTGCAGGAAGCGGGTATCGTGAGCCGGGTCAGCTATGACAATGTGTCGGGCAACAGCGGTGGTATCGCGATGTCGAGGCTGGTCAATGGCCCCAATGAGCACCCGAATACATTGATGGTGAATTCAACACCCATCATTGTTCGCTCGCTGTCCAATATCTTCGATCATACCTATCAGGATTTAACGCCGGTGGTTTCACTGATCGGTGATTACGGTGCCCTGGTCGTCGCCAAAGATTCTCAGCATCAAAATTTCGAAGACCTGGTTAACGCCTTTGAACGAGCCCCCTTTCATGTGAAGTTCGGGGGCGGCTCGGCTCGCGGAGATCTGGACAACATTGTGGTCGCCTCCATTCTGCGCGAGGCAGTAGGCAAAAAAGCCCGGTATTTGCACTACCAGGCTTACGACGGTGGTGGCGACGCCATGACCGCACTACTCAATGGTGAGGTGGACAGCCTGGTCACCGGGTTTGGCGAAGCCATTCAATGGCAACGCAATAACGAGGTACGTATTCTCGGAATCACCGCGCCAGAACGCAGCCCGGCCGACACCCGGGTACCAACCTTTAAGGAGCAGGGATACGACGTCAACTTCGTTAACTGGCGCGGTTTCTTTGCGCCCCCCAACCTGCCCGATCGTCAGACCAATCAATATATCGAGATGTTTCAGCAACTGAGCCAGAGCAGTGAGTGGCGCCAGGCCATGACCGCGCGCGGCTGGGTATCGACTTTTCATACGGGTCGGGACTTTGAGCAATTTCTGGCCAGGCAGGAACGGGAACTGCTTGACGTCATGCGGGACCTGAACATCTATTACCTCGGCTATTAGGGCATTTCCATGAATACGATGAAAACCCGATTCAGTAACCTGAGCCTTAAATGGAAAATGGCGGCAGGCTTCGGGGTTGTTATTGGCCTGGTGGTTCTGCTATCTCTGTTTGCCGTGAACGGGTTCAGGCAGGTCATCGAAACGCTTCATAAGAAAGAAGAAGTGAGCCAGATGAACCTGCAAGCACTGCAGGTACAAATTGCCCAGCGCCGCTTTGAAGCCACAGGCACCGCTGCCACGCTAGCGCACGCGGGTACTCTGCTCGAAGAAATTACAAACACCGCCGAACAGATCGAAGTGTCTGACCAGGAACAGGTTTTACTTTCGCTGCTAAACGACTATCAGGAATCGCTGGCCCTATTTGGTGCGAGTCACCGTCAGCAACAAACCGCCTTAAACGACATCGAGCAGGCCAGCCATACGGCAACAGCCAGCATGCAGCAACTCACAGCGGCGGTTCAGAGTGAGCTGGCATCACGAATCAGCCTGTACAACGACGCGGAACTCACCTCATTGTTCGAGCAATACCAGGCCTCGATAGAGCTCGATCAGGCCTTGAGGCAGAACCACATCCAGTGGTTGAGCGTCTTGGGTGCACAAAACTCAGGCACGATGGCACCGGATTTTATGTCGGGTATCGACACACTGCAGTCACTGGCTGAATCGTTAGATACCAATATGACCATCGGTCAGGCACTGGCACCGCTGCAGGCTGTGAATGACGACCTGGACGTATTCGCTGGCAGTTTGCAGGCTGTCGCGGCGGCTACCGAACAACAGCAGACGGTCAACGCTGAAACCCGGAATCACGATCAGACACTGCTACAGCTGCTGTCAACCTGGGAGCAACAAATGAGCGACACCGTGGCCGCCGCAGACGCTCGTTTTCTATCCGGTGTATCGATATTGGGCCTGATTATTTTTATCGCGGCGTCGTTGATAGCCGTGCTCACGATAGGGTCGGTTATTCGCCCTATCCGCGCACTGATGGCCTTTATGACAGCCCTGGGCGAAGGCAATTTAACCAAACATGTCGATATTCAACGCAACGATGAGATTGGCCTGCTGTTTCACGCCAGCCAGAAAACATCCGACAACCTCAGATCACTGGTCGGTCAGCTCTCCCGGGGCATCGATCAGTTGAGTGAAAGCAGCGCCTTGATGGCAGACCATGCCCAGCGCAGCCACAAGGGACTCACCGAACAAAAGATGGAGACCGATCAGGTCGCCACGGCCACACAAGAAATGTCGGTATCCATTCAGGACGTTGCGACACATGCCGCGAGCGCGGCGGATGCCGTCGGCGCCTGCGACCAGCAAACCACCCTGGGCAGTCAGCGCATTGACCAGACCATCGCATTAAGCAGTCAACTGGCCCAGACCGTTACCCGGGCCCGAAGCCAGATTCAAACCGTTAAAGAAGAGTGCGACCAGATTGATGCCATTATCGATCTGATCGCCGACGTAGCCCAACAAACGAATTTGCTGGCATTGAACGCCGCCATCGAATCGGCACGGGCCGGAGAAGCCGGCCGGGGGTTCTCGGTTGTGGCCGATGAAGTGCGAAGCCTCTCGCTCAGAACCCAGGATGCAACCGAAAAAGTGTATCGCCTGGTTAAACAGTTGCAGAACAAAGCGTCTGAAGCCCTGCTGCAAATGAACGAGAATACGACCTTGTCTGAGGCTTGCCAGACAGAAGCGACGCAAGCGCAGGCTGCGTTCAACCAGGTTCGGGAGGCCGTCGGCGTTATTCGCAATATGAATCACCAAATAGCCAGCGCTGTGTCGGAACAGTCGGTTGTCGCTGAGGACATCAGCCAGCGACTCGTTCACATACAAGAGGCATCCGACAATGCCCTCAACGCCAGCGAACAAACACTGGCGTCAGCCGAGCAGTTGAACGCGCTCGGCGTGGACTTGCATGATGGTGCACACCGTTTCGTTTTTCGTTGAAAGCGCAAGTTCTTACTTACAAAACCTAAGCAGCTTGCGGGTTCAGTACCTGACGCACCGATGCCAGCTCAACGCAAAGGGTGAACACCCGCATAGCGGCATCGACTTCATCGACACCTGGCACCGAGGGCGCGATGCGAATGTTGGTGTCGTTCGGGTCCCGCCCGTAGGGGTGGGTGGCACCCGCCGGTGTCAGTTTCACCCCGGCATCTGCCGCCAGTTTGACGACGGCTTTGGCCAGCCCTGGTTGGGTATCGAAAGACACAAAATAACCGCCTTTTACTGCTTTCCACTGGCCCAGATGGTTGTTGCCGAACGCCTCGTTCAAATGCCTGAGCACGGTGTCGAAACGGGGCTTTAAAATCTTCGCATGCTGAGCCATGTGATCTTCAAGGGCACCTGGCCGCTCGAAAAAGCGGGCATGACGCAGTTGGTTCACTTTGTCCGGGCCTATCGTCAGCGCACCGAGCGAAGCGGTGATGCGCTTCAGGTTGCTGGCACTGGCGCCGAGGAAAGCGACACCGGCTCCAGCGAAGGTTATTTTCGAGGTCGAGGCGAATTGCAGCACACTGTCTTCGGTGCCAGCTTCGATACAGGCCTCGTAGATGCTGGCTAGGGCGAGTGCATCGTCGTGCAGAGTATGTACGCTGTAGGCGTTGTCCCAGAACACCCGGAAGTGCTCGCCGGCGATGCGGCTGAGCCTGGCAATTCGTTGAACCGTCTCGTCGTCGTAGACGATGCCCGTGGGGTTGGAGAAGCGCGGCACGCACCACAAGGCCTTGATGTTCGGGTCTTGTTTAACGGCCTGTTCGACTTCGCCCATATCCGGGCCGTTGTCGGTCATGCGCACCGGAATCATCTCGATGCCGAGGTGTTCGCAGATGCTGAAATGTCGATCGTACCCGGGTACCGGGCACAGACATTTGATCGTTCCCTCCGAACCCCAGGCACTGCCAGGGCCGCCGAGACCATCGTGGTAGGCGATGCTCATGGCCTGGTGCATCAGGGTCAGGCTCGAATGGCCACCCGCGATGACCTGGCTTACCGGCATTCCGAGCAGGGTGGCACCCAATTCACGGCACTCCGGCAACCCTTCCAGCCCGCCGTAGTTGCGAACATCGATACCATCGCGCGATCGATAGTTGCCGTTGAGAATGCCATCCAAATCGTTGGAAAGGTCCAGTTGTTCGGTAGAGGGCTTGCCGCGCGTGAGGTCAAGGTTCAACCCCTGTTTTTTGAGCGCGTCGTATTGCGCAAACAGGTCGGATTCCAGGGTTTTTAGCTGGTCTTGGCTCAGGGAAGTCAGGTCGCTGATCATTGTGTTCGAAAGGTTCCTTTAAGAGTATTTCTACACTCTACACCTGGTATCGGGCTTTGTAGAGCGCTCGCGCCTTGCCAAAGTGGCGGGCTTTGCAGGCATACCGCCGTCGAAAATCTGGCTCGCCGCAATGACGACCCACGGCTGAATCCCGGTCTGTGCATGGGCGAGTCAATAATAGACATTCCTGCTACTTATATGTAGAAAACAGCTCTTACTCGGAAAAAATAACAAAATAAACACTACCATGGCCCAATGTAACTCATTGTATTAAATGGATTATTTTAACCGGAAGGTAAAATCCGGCATTGCCACCCTGAGTCTGGCAAATAAGTAGATTGCGAACTAACATGGATATGCTTATTGTAATATAAAAAGACAATAATAATCAGAGCACTGTTATGACTGAAGCCATTACCCTTGACCCTCTCAAACCCGGCTACCCATTCAATGCTCACCTGGTAGCAGGAATGACCCCCATCGTTCGGGATGGGGAACTCGACTTCTGGATTGACCGGCCGACCGGATTGAAGGGCTATATTCTAAACCTCACGATCTCCGGCTCCGGGCTTGTGTTTCCGGGCACCAGGAATGAAACCCAGGTGAATACGGGCGATATGATGCTGATTCCCGCCGGCGCCTGTCACGACTATGGTCGACACCCAGACGCCAACAGCTGGCACCACCGTTGGGTTTACTTTCGCCCAAGAGCTACCTGGAGTGAATGGCTGAACTGGGCACGGGTGGTCCGAAACGTGGGTTTTATGACCATCGAGTCCAAAGAACGTGTTCAGTTGATCAGTCAATTGCTGCAAGACATCGACAACAGCCGACAGAACGGAAGCATGCTCTCGGAAGAGCTGGGTTTGAACTTGCTTGAGCAGATACTGATTCGCTGCCGCGAGTTCGATCAGCAAAGGCCCCAGGCCCCGCTGGACAGCCGAATTCACCGCGTCTGCCAGTTCATCAGTGACAATCTGAGCAAGGAGTTAACCGTAGACGAACTGTCTCGCGTGGCCTGTATGTCGAGCTCCCGGTTTTCCCACCTGTTCCGCAAACAGATGGGTATCCCGATACGCCAATGGATCGAAGACCAGCGCATCAGCCTGGCCCGGCAGCTATTGCTGACGACCGACCTGGCGGTTAGCCAGGTAGCCCAATACCTGGGCTACCAGGACGCCCTGTATTTTTCCAGGGTGTTTCGCAAGAACCTTGGCCTCAGCCCCCGCGAGTTCAGAAAGAGCCACCAATAACAGTGTAATGCTCCGGGACCCTGTCGGACTTGGGGGTGTAAGCTCCACCTTTTACACCCCCTTACCCTTACTTAAGTTGCTTTCACGTTCTCTGCGGCTGGCTCTGCAGCTTGTGCTTCAGGGCCCTTCTCGGAGTAACGTCTGCTGAAGTGAACAATGCCCTTCTGCATCAGAATAAACATCAGTAACAACGCCCCGATAGCCACTTTTGTCCACCAGCTGTTCAACGTTCCATCGAAGATGATAAGCGTTTGAATAATGCCCTGGATAAGGGCTCCCAAAAATGCGCCAAAAACGAATCCGACACCCCCGGTGAGCAAGGTTCCCCCGATAACAACCGCGGCAATGGCATCCAGTTCTACCCCTACCGCAGCCAGCGGGTAAGCTGAGCCCGTGTAAATGGCAAAGATAACCCCGGCCGCGCCGCTGTATAAACCGCTCAGAGCATAGATTCTAACCAGCGTTGATTTTACCGGTACGCCCATTAACGCGGCCGATTGCACATCGCCACCAACCGCATAGACGTTAAGCCCAAACCGCGTCCGCTTCGCCACCACAACACCAATCGTTAACAGTGCCAGCATCGCCATGGCGATGAACGTAAGCCCGCCCCGGCCAGGCAAGGGAACGTAAATCTCCGACAAGGTAACCAGCAACGGATGATCAATGGGCACCGAGTTGAGGTTTATCATGTACGCCAGGCCTCTGAACAGAAACAACCCCGCCAGCGTGACGATAAAGGGTTGGATCTCAAAGTAGGCAATGATAACCCCCATTATCAGGCCGAACAGCGTTGCTGTGACCAGTGCAATAATGGCCGCATTGACCGGGTGGATACCCAGGCCGGTAATCAGGTAAGCCAGCAAAACGCCGATGAAGGCGATCATCGAGCCGACTGAAAGATCGATCCCGCCGGAGATGATTACGAAACTCATACCGACTGCCGTTACGATCAGAAAGGCGTTGTCAGTCAGCAGATTGGTAAATACCAGGGTATCGCGAAACCCCTTGTACTCGACCATGCCGTATCCACAAAGGAGGATAAAGACGACGAAAGTTGCCATCAGAGGCAAGTACCGTTCATTAAGCATCGGACGACCTCCTGAAGGAAAGCACGCGGGTTCTGACAAAGTCTTGTGTGACTTTCGATTGCAACAGCAGCACCAGCAAAATAATACTGGCCTTAACAATCAGGTTATATTGCGCTGGCAAGCCACTGGTCAGGATCGCTGTTGTCAGGGTTTGAATAATCAGGGCGCCCACTATGGTTAACCCCAGATATATACGGCCACCACTGAGTGAAGCACCGGCGATGACCACCGCCAGAATGGCATCCAACTCAAGCCAGAGCCCTGCGTTGTTGGCATCGGCACCGCGTATGTCGGCAGCAATAATGACCCCCGCCAGAGCAGCACAGAAACCCGAGAAAACATAGACCATTAGAATCAGCAGTCTCGAATCAATCCCGACCAGTCTGCTGGCTTCTGAATTACCGCCAACCGCTTCGAGGAACATACCAAGCGCTGTTTTACGCAACATCAGAACGGTAATAGCAATCACCACGGCCGCCAGGACCACCCGGGACGGTAGACCCATAAAAAAACCATTGCCCATGGCGTTAAAAAAATCGGAATGGAAGGTCACAATCTGGCCGCCGGTAATCATCTGCGCGATACCCCGGCCAGCCACCATGAGGATGAGCGTAGCCACAATGGGTTGAATACCGAACACCGCCACCAGGGTTCCATTCCACAAACCACAGGCCATACCGGCCAATAGAGCACAGCCCAGAACGATGAGAGGATGCAACTCTGTTGTTGTGGTCAGCACTGCTGTCACCGCGCCACAGATGGCAATGATCGCCCCTACCGATAAATCGATACCCTTGGTACCGATAACGACCGCCATCCCCAGAGCAACCAGTGCTGTCGGTGTCGAGCGGTGCAGAATATCAATCAGGCTGCCATAAATATGACCGTCAACAATGGTCAGTTTCAAGAACCCGGGAACGACCAATGCTGTTCCAACAATCAGTAAGAACAACGAGACGATGGGAGCCAGTGTTCTGGCCTCCAGCCTCATAATACGTTTAAGACGCATAAAGCTCACCTACTCTACTCATTGCGCTATCGCCTGTATGATAGATTTTTGACTGATCTGGTTACCCACGATCTCCGACACTTTTTCACGGTCTCGCAGTACAACCACCCGATGCGCAAAAGCAACGATTTCTTCTACCTCGGAAGACGCCACCAACAAAGACATGCCTTCGTCACACAACTCTCTGATGATTTTCAGAATGTCATGGTGGGCACCCACATCGATACCCCGGGTCGGTTCATCCAGGATGAGCAGTTTCGGGTTGGTTACCAGCCAGCGGGCCAGAATGACTTTCTGCTGGTTACCACCGCTGAGCTCACCGATGGGCTTTTCCATATCAGGGGTTTTGATACTCAAGCGCTCAATAAACTCGCTGACAATGGCTTGTTGTTCCGCCATGGGGATTCGCGACCACCAACCCCGGGAAGACTGCAGC
This sequence comes from Saccharospirillum sp., assembly GCA_035704555.1. Classification (GTDB taxonomy): domain Bacteria; phylum Pseudomonadota; class Gammaproteobacteria; order Pseudomonadales; family Natronospirillaceae; genus Saccharospirillum. The sequence continues at coordinate 8,953 of DASSWT010000061.1, forward strand.
GCCAGGATCAAGTTTTCACGCACGCTCAACTCGGCAACGATGCCCCGGTGCTTACGATCTTCAGGACAATAAGCCATACCCTGTTCGATCGCCTGCTTTGGCGTATTAATCTGCAGAAGATTCCCCAGCCAGGACTTAGCTCCCTGGTCAGGACGCACAGCGCCATAGGCGAGCTCACACAATTCAGTACGCCCGGACCCCAACAAACCGGCCAGGCCAACAATTTCACCTTGCTTCAGGTCCAGATCAACCGGCTTCAACATACCCGTCTTTCCGACTTGGCTGAGCGACAACACCACAGGTTTTTCTTCTGCTTCAACCTGGTCACCTTGCTCATGCTGCAGCATGTCGAGATCTTTACCCAGCATGTGGCCAACCAGTTCGGTTTGCGGCAATGCTGCCGTTTCGAAGGTGCCAACATGGCTGCCATTTCGCAGCACACTGATGGTATCGGATATGGCATAAACCTGGTCGAGAAAATGGGTGACGAAAATAATCGCCATGCCCTGGGCTTTCAGCTGCCGCATTAAGCTAAATAGCCGGGCAATTTCTTCGCTATCCAAACTGGCCGTTGGTTCATCCAATATCAGCAGCCTGGCTTTCGAGCCAAGCGCGCGGGCAATGGCGACCATTTGTTGTACGGCGATAGAATGGGAAACCAACAAGCTGTTAGGGTCGATATCGAGCCCTACCCTGGCCAGCATTTCCTTCGCACGAGATTCCGCACTGCGCCAGCTGATCATGCCAAGGCGCCGGGGTTGGTCTAGCAGCGTCAGGTTTTCAGCAACCGTCATGGTTGGAATCAGGTTGATCTCCTGATAGACGGTGCGAATACCGTTGCTTTGTGCATCCAGGGAATTTTTGATCTGAACTGTTCGACCATCCAGCGTAATGTCGCCGCTGTCTTTAGCGTAGATGCCGGTCAGCACCTTAATCAGGGTGGATTTCCCGGCCCCATTTTCACCCAGCAACGCATGAACCTCACCCGAGTGAAAGGTTAGCGAAACATCGTTCAGGGCGCATACTCCGGGAAAACTTTTATTGATGTGCTCGATGGACAACAAGGGCGGCTGATTGACGTCCGTCATAATATACTTCCGCTAGTAACATGACGCCCCACCCCCGGAGGGGGCGGGGCCAGGTAGTGACCAAGCCTTACTTACGTGCCTGGTACTCTTCTTCGGCCGTATCTGGCAGATACAGGGGACCGTTCGCCTTAATCCACTTATCAACCTCTTCGCCCCTTGCATGGGCAGCAAGGGCATCGAAAGCAGGCCCGCCAAGATGGGGGTTCAGTTCAATGGTGGCGTTAGCTTCACCATCGGCCATGGCCCGGAAAATATCGGGAACACCATCGATCGACACGACCAGAATGTCTTCAGCTGGCTGCAGCTGAGCTTCTTTGATCGCCTGAATAGCGCCCAGCGCCATATCGTCGTTATGGGCAAACAAAGCACAGATGTCTTCACCGCCGCCTTCAGCCTTCAGGAAGCTTTCCATTACTTCTTTGCCACCCGCCCGAGTGAAATCACCTGACTGCGAACGAATGATGTTCATATTCGGGAAGTTGGAAATTACTGAATCGAAACCGGTTTTACGGTCGATGGCAGCAGATGACCCTACGGTGCCCTGAAGCTCAACAATGTCGCAAACGCCATTGGTTTCAGCGGCCAGCCAGGAAGCAGCAAGAGCGCCTTCTTCGGTAAAGTCAGAGGCGACTTTCGTCAGGTACAGGCTCGGGTCTGCATCCACACCCCGGTCGATCAGAACGACTGGGATCTCAGCACGCTGAGCTTCCCGCAATACCTGATCCCAACCGGTTTCGACCACCGGTGCAAGCAGGATGCCGTCAACGCCCTGGGCGATGAACGAACGAACCGCCTTGATCTGGTTTGCCTGTCTTTGCTGAGCATCGGAGAACTTCAGATCGATACCGCGCTCTTCGGCTTCCCGCTTGATCGAGTTGGTTTCTGACGTCCGCCATCCGCTTTCGGAACCGATCTGTGAAAAGCCATAGGTTTCGGCGAAAGCCGGGCTGCTGAGCAGTACAGCGGTGCTGGCAGCCAATGCCGGCAGCAATGTTTGAAAGGTTTTGCTAAGTGTCATAATGCACCCCTTATGAGATTGTTTTTAGCATGGGTATACGGTGATAGTGAGTCAGCGCAGAGAAAACTTAAAGCGATGCAGCAGACAAGTAAATCCAATCGCCCGGACTCTAGTACTTTTGTCCATGTTCACAGCCTAATTGGCGTGAGGAGGCCGATTGGGCCTGAAAAAATCAGGCCATAAGAGCATTCCTGCACCATGGCAGGCGCGTTGCGATGCCTTCCCCGCCAGAGGGCGAAGCCAGTAACTTCAGCTTGGCTACCCAAACCTATGCCATTAGGCTCCTACCACTGACCCGTTGCGCAAGGTACCCTCACTTTTGGACATTCTGACACACGGCCTGCTAGGCGCCAGCCTGGCGCAGACGCTCGCCCGAAAAGACCACCTTCGCCTCGCGAGCCTGGCGGGCTTTGTTGGCGGTATTCTGGCGGATGTAGACATACTGGTACGCTCCAGTAACGACCCGCTGCTGAACCTTGAGGCCCACCGGTCGCTGACGCACTGGCTATTGTTCATACCCGCTGGCGGCCTGATTGCAGCACTCCTGTTATGGCCGGTTTTACGTCGCAAATGCGGTTTTCGGGAACTGCTTCTATTTACCACAGCCGGTTATGCGACCCATGCGCTGCTGGACGCCTGCACCAGCTACGGTACGCATCTGTTCGGGCCATTTTCCGGCGACTCAGTCGCCTGGAACCTGATTTCGGTCGTGGACCCCATTGCGACGCTTATTCTATTGATCGGTTTTGTTTTCACATTCACTCGCAAGCGGAGACTGGCTGCGGGGGTGGGCATTGCCCTGCTGCTTGGCTATCTCGCCTTTGGCGGGTTTCAGCAAGACCGGGTTCGTACTCAGGTTCTGGAGATAGCGTCTGAACAGGCGCATCAGCCAGAACGACTGGTAATTAAACCAACGTTAGGCAACTTGCTACTCTGGCGTACCCTTTACGAGCATGAGGGCTACTATTACGTCAACGCTATGAGGGTTGGCCTGGAAACAGACATAATGCCCGGCAACCGCATCCCCGCCCTGGACTACGAGCAAGCCTTCGCGCAGCTGGATACCAATGGCCGCCTCTACCGGGACATAGAACGCTTCCACCGCTTTGCCAACGGCTACCTCGTCTGGCACCCGGAGCAAACCGATGTAATTGGCGACATACGCTACGCCATGCTACCCCACGAAACCGCGCCACTGTGGGGAATACGCCTCCCGCAAAACTGGCGTGAAGGTGGAGAAGACCGCATTACTTTCGAACATTTCCGGCGCACCGATGCTGAAACTCGGCAGAGGTTTATCGATATGATTACGAACGAGAGGCGGTGAGCGCCTGCAGTACAGCGGACAAATTAACTCGAATTGCTACTATAAGTTGTCCAAAATGGACAGGTTATGACCGCAATAACTATGCCCAAAGGTAGG
>DASSWT010000039.1:0-2275 GCA_035704555.1 Saccharospirillum sp.
CTGAAAATCTTCAAAACACTGGTGTCTCAAATCGATATTCTGGAAACCATGACGCCGCTTGAGTTCGAGAGTTTCCGCAGCCGGCTCGACTCCGCCAGCGGCTTCCAAAGCTATCAGTTCCGGGCAATCGAGTTTGCCCTGGGCCACAAACGGCCGCAGCCGCTGACGTTTCAGCCGGAAGGCAGTGTCGGTCGACAGATGCTGGAAGCCGCCTACCATGACCGCTCGCTGTGGCAGGTGTTTATGCAATTGCTGGCCCGCCGGGGCTATTCGATTCCAGACGCCGTCACGCAACCTGAGCCCACTGCTGCAACAGAAGCCAATGCCGAAGTACAGGAAGCCTTGCTGACGATTTACCAGACCGACCATGAGCTGGCATCGCTGTGCGAACTGCTGGTGGACCTGGATGAAGGCCTGCAGGAGTGGCGCTACCGGCACGTTAAAATGGTGCAGCGTACCATTGGTACCAAGATGGGCAGTGGCGGTTCAAGCGGAGCCGAGTATTTGATGAAAACCCTTTTCAAACCCGTCTTCCCGGATCTTTGGGAGATACGTGCAAGAATTGGCGCACCCGCTTAAGCGGGTGTAACCCAAGTTCCGGAATTCGGATTGGCTCGGTGGCATTGGCCCGCGTCGGCTACCGGTGTTGCCCCTGTGGGGTCGGCGTAGATCCATCCATGGAGCCTAGGCCGCAGCATCCCTGCTGCGGACTACCCCACAGGGGCAACACCGGCAACCGCCGCTAGTCATCAGAGTAAACTCCGAAACTTGAGTTAGTAAATGTCAGGGCAATGTCTGGTAGAGATCGGTCAGAAAACCATTCAAGGCAGCGGACCCGTCGGGTGTCATTAGCCAGGCGAGACCCGCCAGATTCAACACAACCGTTACCCAGAACAGGCGGCGGAAGGTCGCTTTTTGCGTCTTGTGCCGGAACCGGTGCTGGGCGATGCGGGCACCCGGCCAGCCTCCGAGTAGGGCCAGCACATGCAAGCTGTTTTCGGCGATGCGCCAGCGGCCGTTTTGGGCAGCTTCTTTGTCCAGTGCGTAGGCGGCATAACAGAGAAGGCTCATGACCAGATAAAGCGACACCAGCGTTCTGGGCACCATGTCATTTGAATAGGCAATCGCAAGCGCAACCATAAAGACAGCAGCGCCATAAACAGTTAATGGTGTCTTGCGCCGATGTGTTGACGTATTCGTCATGGATTTCGATTTCCGGTCAGTTTTTTGGCAGTTTTCTTCATTGGGATTAGGCCTCACTGTAAAGGTCGAAGCCAGCATGAAGCCACTTTAAGGGTTCAAGGCTCTAGTATACCGGGTTTGCGATCTCCCGGTGCGCTGGGCAGGCTTTAATTAAGAACGGCACTCCAATTAACCGGTGTGAATTTCAAAACGCCTTGCGCTATTCTGTTGGGCCAAGCGCGCGCCCACGAGGAACCCGGTGCACCTGCCGACTCTGATAGTCATCACCCTGATCCTGAATGCTCTGCTCGGGCTGCTGATGGTCGTCATTTACGATCTGAGTAAGCGCAAGCCGTGCTTCTTGTATTGGGCGTTGTCTTGTCTGGTGTTCTCGCTCGGTATTGCACTGGCCAGCGCCCGGGTAGCCCTCGAGTTACCCATTTTGACCTATGGGCTGGCGAACCTGATGTTATTGGCGGCGCCTATTCTGGCCATTCTCGGCATTCGGGATTTTATCGGGGCGGATTTGCCGCTCAGAGTGACCAGAACCCGACTACTCACCGCTTTCTTGCTGACGGTTGCCGCTCTTGTCGCGAGCTACCCGAACAAAGCCTTGTTCAGCGCGGTTACCGCGCTGCTGATGGCTGGGTGTTTCGCCGTTGGCGCACTGTGGATCCGTCAGCTTACCCTGCGCAACCCCGCGCCGCGCCTGCTGTTGCTCACTCTCTATACAGCCCATGCTGTCGTGATGCTGTTGCTGGCCGGCCTGTCGCTGGGCTCGGGTAATCGGGGCTGGATTTATGAACTGGTGCTTGCCAGCCACATTCTGCTGACTACCGGCACGGCGATGCTGTTCCCGCTGCTGGTTTATGTGGCGACCGAACAACGCCTGAAACGGCTGGCCAACCAGGACGAGCTGACCCAGTTATTCAATCGACGCGCCTTTTTCAACATCTCCGACGGCCTGTTCGACGAGTCGGTTCGTGTTGGCACCGCCTTCAGTGTGCTGATGGTCGATCTCGATTACTTCAAACAGGTTAACGACCAGTGGGGCCACGCGGTTGGCGACCAGTGCCTGCAACTGGCCGCCCGA
>DASSWT010000157.1:0-2468 GCA_035704555.1 Saccharospirillum sp.
TGGCGGCCATCATCACGGCGGTACTGATCGCCATAGCCCTGGTGTTCCTGACTCCGCTGTTCTACTACATCCCCAACGCCATTCTGGCTTCTGTGATTATGGTGGCGGTGTTTGGACTGATCGATATGCACGAGGTCAAACACCTGTGGAAAGTAAAACGTGATGATCTGGGCCTGCTGATCTTCACCTTTGTTGCCACCCTGGTGCTCGGCGTCAAGTACGGCATCTTCCTGTCGGTGGGCCTGAGCATGGTCTGGTTCGTGATCAAAACCACCCGACCTCACTATGCCGTGCTGGGCAAACTGCCGGGAACCGACCAGTACCGTAACGTCAAGCGTCACGACCAGGCTGAAACCACGCCCGGGGTGCTGGCCCTGCGCTTCGACGCCCAGTTTTACTACGGCAACGTCAGCTTCCTGAAAGACACCGTCAAACGCGAAGAGGCCAGAATGGACAGCCCGATGAAAGCCCTGGTACTCGACGCCAGCGCCGTCAACCAGCTCGATTCATCGGCCGATACCGCCCTGCATGAACTGCTCAGGGACTATCGTCTGCGCAAGGTGGACCTGTTCTTCGCGCACGTCAAAGGGCCGGTTATGGACGTAATGCAACGCAGTGGTTTTGCCCAAACACTGGGTGAAGATCACTTTTTCCTGACCACGGATGCCGCGGTTCAGGCTGCCCGAGCTTACGCCAATCGCTAGTAGGTTGGTTGCAACGTGCTGCAACGCATGTTGCAACCCATTAATATAGATTATTCTAATATAACCTGAAAAGCCCGTATCATGCGGCATCTATGTTGGCACACTACTGGCAATGGCAATAGAGACAGCAACACCGGACATAAAGTCTCCGGAAAGCGACTACCTTCAGATTGGAGATAACCATGAAACAAGCCATCAAAACCTTCTACGACCCGGCAACGTTCACTTTGACCTATGTGGTCTACGACGAAGACAGCCACGACGCCGTCGTTATTGACCCGGTGCTGGACTATAACCCCATTGGCAGCATCGTCTCCGACGAGTCATTCCAGCAGGTCGTCGATTTCGTTGCTGAAAACGACCTGAACCTGCATTACGTGCTCGAAACTCACGCCCACGCCGACCATTTGAGCTCAAGCCAGCTGTTTCGCAATGAATACCCAGGCATCAAGGTTGCCATCAGCGAGCGCATCACCGGCGTGCAGACTGTCTTCAAGACGGTCTACAACCTCGACGAATCCTTCGTTACCGACGGCAACCAGTTCGACACCCTGATCAACGACTTTGAAACCCTCGAAGCCGGAACACTGAGCATCAAAGCGCTGCCAACCCCCGGACATACCCCGGCCTGTTTGTCGTTCCTGATTGGCGATGCCGTCTTTACCGGTGACGCCCTGTTCATGCCCGACTACGGCACCGGCCGCTGCGACTTCCCGGCTGGGGATGCACGAACCCTGTACCGTTGCGTGACCGACAACCTGTACAGCCTGCCGGATGAAACCCGCGTCTTTGTCGGCCACGACTATCAGCCGGGGGGTCGCGATGTAGCCTGGGAGAGCACCATCGGTGAAGAAAAAGCCAACAACATCCAGTTGAAAGCCGATACCACTGAAGACGAATTCGTTGCATTCCGCGAGCAAAGAGACGCCGGACTGGCCGCGCCGAAACTGATCTACCAGAGCATTCTGGTGAACATCGACGCGGGCCACCTGCCCAAAATGGAAAGCAACAACCAACGGTACCTGAAAATACCGCTCAACCTGAAAATGCAGCGAGTTGCCTGAAAAACGGGTTACCGGATGGCAAGAGCCCCTTGCAAAGGCCGCCCTGCTCCCTAACTAAGGCACCATTACATTAGTTAAAACTTATTCGAGGTTAGGATGGAAATCATCAATTTCACACCCCTGTCAGCAACGCTCGGCGGCGCCCTGATTGGCCTGTCAGCGGCCTTTCTGCTGCTGGTAAAAGGCCGGGTGGCCGGTATCTCCGGAATTTTCGGCGGTATCGTCTACCCGGAAAAAGGCGACGTCAGCTGGCGCATACTGTTCATCGCCGGACTGATCATCGGCGGGTTTATCTACCAGTGGCTGGGGGCCGGTGCCGGCGTCGACCACATTGAAGCCGTGGTCGGCACACCTTGGCTGATCGCCGCAGGCTTGCTGGTCGGCGTCGGCACTACCATCGGTACGGGCTGCACCAGTGGCCATGGCATCTGCGGCCTGGCACGGCGCAGCCCGCGCTCACTGGTTGCTACTGTGACCTTTATGGCCACCGCCTTTGTCACGGTGTACATCGTCCGCCACCTCTTTACCGGAGGAGCCTGATCATGAGTAACGCTAAAAGCCTGTCGGCCGCCCTGTTTGCCGGCATCCTGTTCGGCTTTGGTCTGTCGGTTGCACAAATGATCGACCCGGCCAAGGTGGTGAACTTCCTGGATATTTTCGGCACCTGGGATCCCTCCCTGGCCTTCGTCATGGGTGGCGG
>DASSWT010000184.1:0-3900 GCA_035704555.1 Saccharospirillum sp.
GTCATAACCAAAGGTCAGATCGCGACATTCGATCTCACCCTGTTCCACAACCAATTGTTGTGCATCCGGTAAATCCTGATTTTTCAGCGGCACGGCCAATACATCGAGCGATTCATTTACTTCGCCCAGCTGCAGATAGAAATCGAGAATGTAATCGCCCAGGCTGGTGATCGACATCGCCAGTTGCAGGCCAATGGTCAGCAACATGGCAACGGTGCCCACACTCAAGTCGCCCAGCAAGGCTCGTTGCAATGCGAACCAAACCAGAATACTCATAAAGCCTGCAGTGAGTGCCAACTGCACAACGCGCATGGCACTGAACCAGAACCGTGCCTGCTTGCCGCGCAAAGCCTCCTCGTTCAGCCGCACGCTGAGCCGTTCCGATTCGTGCTCGCTGGCGCCAAAGCTGTGAACCAGATCGATGGTGCCGATCGAATCAGCCAATTGACCCGTCACCCGTGAACGGGCTTCACCCAACACCCGCCCGACCTTCAAAACCCGCTTGGCCATCCACATCGAAACCGCAAGGAACACTAGCGCAAACAACACATAAGCGAGGCCATACACAGGCACCGCCTGGAAAATTAAAATACCCGCGACCAGAATGCCGACCGCGACCTGGGCAAACTGCAACACAAAATACTCAACAAGATCCGGCCCACTTTGCGCGGCCCGGCGAATGCGCTGAGTTAGCGCACCGGTAAAGGTATTCTGAAAAAAGTGGGTTGGCTGGCGCAGGGTGTAATTGAACAGCTCACGCGCCACCAGGCTGGTCAGTTTTGGCAGGGTAAAGGCATTCACAAAGGTATAGAGACGACCCAGCACCGGCCCAATCAACCAGACGACCAGCAGCCAGCCAAACCAGGTCATTAACCGAGTGGCGTCCGACGTTTCAATAGCTTCAGGCAGCAGATCAATAAGGCGGCCTACCACCCAGGGGGTCATCGACATGCTGGCAACCGACAGTACAGTTATCGACAACAACAGCAGTAAACGCCAGGGCAGAAAGTTCAGCGCAATCCAGCGGCAAAAAGCCATGGGTGTATCGGGAAAAGGCGGCCGGTCGAGGCTGGGCTTTTCCTCCCGCAACAGCGCTGCCTGTATCGGTGAATCAGCTTTCATATCGATCGGTTATCCATTGCTGTTGAAGTCCCTGACTCTGTTTTGGCCCGCTCAGTGCCGAGTGTTAACAACTCGAATAATCTGTGGCACCAGCTCATCAAAAATAAAATGAATGCTCAGCGGCGACATGAATGAAAAGGCACCGCCCAGTTCTTGATCTACATAAATTTCACGGCCCTGCTGATGAAACGGCATCAGGTCGCGACCGGGCACTTTGGCGGCATCGGCCCGCGCATCGCCGGTCGACAGCCAGATAAGGGCATCAACATTCAACAACGAAAGCTCTTCAAGGCTCAGCTCACTGTAGAAGCGATCACCCGCCAGGTCATTGATGGCCTCGGGAATGTCCAGCCCCAGACGTTCCAGAAAAACACCGCGCAAATCGTTGTCACTGTAAACGCCCAACTGCCCTTCCCAGTAATAAGCGATGGCGGCTTGCTTGCCTTCAAGTTCCGGGTGTTGTTCAGTCACTGACTCAAACCGTTGCTCAACCGCCTCTACCATGGCTTCGGCTTCGGGCAACTTGCCCACTGCCCGACCGATCCACAGTGTCCGCTCATGCCAGGGCATGCCCCATTCAATATAGTCGCCCGATTGCGGCAGCGTTGGTGCAATCAAACTGAGCTGCTGATATTGCTCGGCGCTGATGCCCGACGACAAGCCAACAATCAAATCCGGTTCCAGGGCGGCAATGGTTTCGATATCCAGCTCACCAAAGGGCAACACCACCGGCTCAGTGTTTCCCCACAGGTCTGCCGCCCAGGGCCAGGTGCTTTTATCCATATCGCCATACCAGTCGCGCACGGCCAGCGGTTTTTGGCCCAGCGCCAACAGGTCATCGTGGTCACTGTAGCCGATTGAGACGATGCGCTCTGGTGCTTCGGCCAGGGTGGTGGTCCCGTATTTATGATCAAAGGATTCCGGAAAAGCCCAGACAGCGGTACTGCAAAACAGAACAACGGCCAATAAGGCCACTTTAATCGGCATGGTGACTCCCTGCACAAAGGAATGATGAGTTAAGAGTTCGCTAGCAAGGGTTAGCACTGGTTGCCAGGTAGGCCCATCGAGGGTGGTCCGCAGCATGGATGCTGCGGTCCAGGCCCCATGGATGGGTTTACGCCGACCCTCGATGGGCCTACCTGGTAACCGGTGCGCACTCCTGGCGAGACAGCCTTCTGCAACCTCCAAAACTTGAGTTACTGGTGGGCCGCCCGAGCAATCAGTCGGTCGTCAGAGAAAACGGAAACCACCAGCCAGGTGTTGTGAACAACAGGTTCTTCGCCATCGTCCATGGCGGTGCAGGTTCCAAAGCGCTGAACAGTCTCGGGTGCCAGCACCACACTTAACTGACCGAACTCGGTGCCGGATCGCCAGCGCAGCGTGATTTTCTTGCGGCCGCCGTCGAGGTCGGTATCACTCTCTGGCTCCAGCCTGTCTGGCCAGATAGTCTGCTGTGCAAGATGCTGTCGAATCGCCACTTCAGCGACTTGCTGTTCCGGTGACAATAAGCGGTCACCCCGGTAGCACGGTAAAAAGGGGCGGTCTTTACTCTCCGAATCCAGAAAGGCGTAGGCCAGTTCGGCATCAACACGACCGTATTTGCGAGCTTGGGGAAATACCAGAATCGATGTGGCTAACCGGCAACCACCCAAATGCGTACTCTGCCAGATTTCGATGGCCTCGGGCCTTGTTTCTGCTGCAACGGTCAGTGCCTTGTAACTGGCATTACCGAACTTGGCACAGCAGCGATCTTTTTTACCATGGGTGCAGCACAGCACCACTGAGTCGGGTATGTCTGAGACTTCCCATTCAGCCAACGACTGCCCTGCTTCCAACGCCGACAAAAAGGCAACCAACTCAGCACGCGGCACATCAAACGCACGCGACTCCGGCATCAAATAGGCGCGGTGAGTTGTCAGTGACTGAGCTTTCCGGTCGATCAGATTTAGTCGCCGGCCAGCCTCAGCCAATGCTGCAATGGCATCAACCTCATCGGTGGTCATATCCTTTGCCTGATTGAAGGTTTTCGACCAGCGGCCACTGGGCCAGCTAAGCAACAGATTGGCGCCCGGGTGCCCGCCTGTTCCCGGTAATGGCTCGGCAACATCCCGACTTATTTGTGCGCAAAAGGACGTCAAAGCGAACTCCTGTTTCTGAATTTCAGAGCAAACCGGCCAGGCGCATTACAGCGCGCTTTTGGCCTGGGATTTCTGCAACAGATAAATGAACACCGGCACCCCGATAATGGCCGTGACCAGACCCGCCGGAATCTGAATCGGCGCAAACAGGGCACGCCCTAAAAGATCCGCCAGGGTCACCACAAAGGCGCCAATCAAGGCCGTTAATAACAGATGAATACCAACGCCGCTGCGCGCCAGGCGCCGCGCCATATGGGGTGCTATCAGCCCGACAAAACCCAACGGGCCAACAGCGGCCGTGGCAATGGCGGCCAGACCGACCGCCACACTGATCAGCGCATAACGGATCACGCTGGCGCGAACTCCCAGACCCACCGCCGTGCTCTCGCCCATTTGCAATGCCGACATCGAGCGGCTGAGAATCAGCAACGGCGGCATTAAAACAGCACACCAGACCGCCACCATCCGAACTTCACTCCAGCCAGCGGCGTTGATGCTGCCGCTGAGCCAGGCCAGAGCCGACATGGCCCGGTCGATCTGGCCATAGGTCATCAGCGCCGAGGTAATCGCGCTGATGAACGCAGCCACGCCAATGCCCATTAAAATAAACCGAATCGAGCTGCCACCACGACGGTTCCAG
>DASSWT010000213.1:0-3471 GCA_035704555.1 Saccharospirillum sp.
TGTTCGATCAGTTATGGGAAGCCAGCGAAGACTTTGCCGAATTCGTCGAAGTTGAAGACCAGTCGCGCCTGCGTGCCGCCGTCAATCATCAACAAAACACCGATCTGATGACCTCCCGCGTGTACAAGCTGCTGTCGCGAATTTCCGTCATGCTGCCGCAAACCGCGACGCTGCACGAAGCCGCCCTGGCCATGACGGCAGAGGGCGTCTCCTCACTGGTGATAACCGACCCGGACCACCCCGAGCAGCCAGATTTTATGGTCGGTATCATCACCGACCGCGACCTGCGCACCCGTGCCCTGGCCGAGCGGCTCGGGTACGACACGCCCATCAGCCAGTTCATGACGACTGACCTGATTACCATAGAGGCCAAAGCCTTCGTCTTCGATGCCATGCTCAGCATGCTGCGCCACAACATCCACCACCTGCCGGTGCTGCGGAACCGCAAACCAATTGGTGTGCTGGCGCTGTCCGACATCATTCGTTACGAATCCCAGAGCAGCCTTTATCTGGTCAGCCAGATACATCGCCAGCAACGCAGAAAAGACCTGAGCAGTCTGATGCCAGACGTTCGAGCCACCTTCATACGCATGGTCAACGAAGGTGCCAACAGCCATATGATCGGCAGCGCCATCGCCGGCATTGGCCGCAGCTTCACCCAGCGCCTGTTGGAGCTGGGCGAGGAAGAATTCGGCCCGCCACCGGTCCCATACTGCTTTCTGGCACTGGGCTCCATGGCGCGTGACGAACAATACGTCGTCACCGATCAGGACAACGCCATGATCCTCAGCGACGACTTCAACCCCGACGAGCACGACGACTATTTCGCCAAACTCGCCGCCTACGTCAGCGATGGTCTGGCAGAATGCGGTTACGAATACTGCAAGGGCGGCATCATGGCCACCAACACTCAGTGGCGGCAGCCGCTGTCAGTCTGGCGCGACTATTTTAAAGACTGGATCGACAACCCGGACCCACAGGCACTGCTCAACAGCTCCATATTTTTCGATCTGGACGGCATCTACGGCGAGACGGCACTGGCCGAAACCCTCAAAGTCGATATCGCCCGCCGTGCTCAACGCAGCCCGAGATTCCTCGCCTGCCTGGCCCGCAACGCCCTGAACCGAACCCCGCCACTGGGCTTCTTCAGAACCTTCGTGATGGAGAGCGACGGCAAGCACAACAAATCGATCAACCTCAAACGGCGCGGCACCGCACCGCTGAGCGACGTCATTCGCGTACACGCCCTGGCGGCGGGCTCCACCGCCCAGAACACCTTCAACCGCCTCGACGCCATTGCCGAATCCCGTATTCTCGGCCACAGCAACGGCGACGACCTGCGCGACGCCATGGAATACATCTCCATCGTGCGCGCCCGCCACCAGGCACTCGACCTGGAGGCCGAACGGGAGCCAGACAACAACGTCGAACCCGAAAACATGACCGTCTTCGAGCGGCGCAACCTCAAAGACGCCTTCCAGGTCATCAGCAACGCCCAGAAGTACCTGCGCATGCGGTACCAGGTGAACCGGGTGTGAGTTTCTTCGTACCCCGCGGCGACCGTGAGTCTCCCGAGCCCCGACCTGACTGGCCGGCCTGCTTCAGCGTCTGGGCAGACAAGGTAAAGCACCCGGAACTGCAACGCTTCTACCAGGCAGGAACCGTCGCGGCCGATTGCCCGCTAAACGAAGTACCCTTCGTCGCCCTCGACGTGGAAACCACTGGCCTGAACGCAGAACGCCACGCCATACTCAGCGTCGGCCTGGTACCTTTCACACTAAAACGCATTTCAGTAGCCGGTAGCCGGCACTGGGTCGTCAAACCACAACTGCCGCTGATTCAACAGTCAATCCAGTTTCACGGCATCACCCACACCGACATAAAAAACGCCCCCGACATGGTCGAGATCCTACCCGATCTGCTGGACTGCCTGGCGGGCAGGGTAGTGGTGGTTCACCACAGAGCCATTGAACGATCCTTCATGGACGTCGTCGTCAAAGCCCGCTGGAATGAAGGCCTGCAGTTCCCAATCATCGACACCATGGCCATAGAAGCCACACTGCATCGCAACAAACCGCAAAGCCTCTGGGCACGCCTGACCAACCGCCGACCCGTCTCCATCCGCCTCTCCGACAGCCGCATCCGCTACGGGCTACCCCATTACCCACCCCACAATGCCCTAACAGACGCCCTGGCCACCGCCGAACTGTTCCAGGCCCAGTGTGCCTATCATTTTGAACCAGAGACTCCCATTTCCGATCTGTGGTACTAGCCGGCTGTTATTTCCCCACTGAACCAAACGCCAGCCATCGAATTGGAGATTAGTGAGATTGGGCTGTGGCTACGCAACAAGTGCCGGGTGCCGGGGATCCCTATCGGGGGAAGTCCGCAGCAAGGATGTTGCGGTCTAGGCCCCATGGACGGGTTCACGCCGCCCCCGGTACGGCCTACCCGGTGCCCGGCACCACTCATGGCGTGGGTTCCCCCAACCCGAGCAACCACCGGAACCACTAGTACACCGAAGGTTCACCTTCAGGCCGGGTTTTAAAACGCTTGTGCAACCACAGATACTGATCTGGGGCTTCCCGTACACAGCCTTCCAGCCAGGCATTAAAACAGGCCGCATCGGCGATGTCATCTCCGCTCGGGATCGGCAGCGGCGGGCCAAAGCGGGCGCTGTAATCGAGCAGTGACGGGTTGCGATAGAAAAACACCGGTATCACCCGGGCATTGCCCGATTTGGCCAGCTTGCTGGTCATGGTAACGGTCGCGGTCTGAATATTAAAAAAGGGCACGAATTCGCTCGCCTTGCGGCCATAATCCTGGTCGGGGGCGTACCATACGATGCGGCCTTCGCGCAGTGAGCGGATCAGGCCTTTCATGTCGCGGCGTGCCAGGGTGCGTTCGCACCAGCGCTCGCGAGAGCGGGTCATGAAGTAATTGAGCAGGGCATTGTCGTGCTTGCGGTAGACCAAATCGTAGGGTTTGATCAGCCCGAACAGTGCTCCGGCCATATCCAGAATGGCGAAATGGCCGCCAACCAGCAAAACGCCCTGGCCGTCTTTCTCGGCCGCATCCAGATGCTCCACGCCTTCCCAGTGCACGCGCGAGCGCATGCGCTCTATGGGGCGTACCCAGGAATCTGCCGTTTCGAAAAAGCCCAGCACGTTGGCAAAAAAGGTGTCACGCACCAGCTTTTTGCGCTCGGCTTCGGTTTTTTCCGGGAAACACAGATCGATGTTGGTTTTGGCGACGTGATGTCGGCTGCGGGCTAACCGTATAGCCAGTGGGGTCATGACCCTGGCCAGGCCGATGCGAACTTTACCGGGTATATACCCAATCACATACATAAAACCAATGAAGACCCAGGCACCCCAGTATTTAGGTGCCAGAAAGTCGCTATACTGGGTACCTTCGGTAACGCGTGAGTCGCGCTGACGACGACCCGGTCGTTTTGGCGGGGTCGGCGGA
>DASSWT010000295.1:0-2875 GCA_035704555.1 Saccharospirillum sp.
AAAGCGGGGTGCAATTATTTCTGCATCAATGTTCGCATTACCATTTGCAATGAGTGCGAAAATATCGATAAACGGACCCTGTATCACTGCCCGAGTTGCCAGTCCAAAAACGTAGACCATGCGACGCGGGTCATCGGGTACCTGAAACGGGTATCGGCCTTCAGCGCTGGCCGTCGCAAGGAACATCGACTGAGGCACTACCACAGGAGCAGTGCTCAGACTGCCTGACAGGGTCTCTGGCGTACGTCCTGCAGCCTGGTGCCCGATTGATGGGCACCAGGCTGGCCTCAAGTGGCAACGCTCTAAATTTCCAAACTAAACAGCTCGTAATCTTAGCCAACCCGACCGTCTGGGCGGGGGCTGGCCAGGATACGGGTGTAACGTATCAGGAAAATGCCATAGGCCAGCATCCAGAGCACGGCGCTGGCACTGATGCCGGGATGCCAGGGTAACCAACCCAGGGCGGTAGCTACCCGAACCAGAGCGGCAAGTTGAATGGCGACAAAGGCCAATACCATGCCTTTTGGCAGTACCAGAGGTCGGCCTGTGTGGCCCAGCGCAACGCGTGCAATCACGCCAAGAACCAGGCAACCGATGGCGCCTGTGCCTGCGGCGTGGGTCCAGGCGCTTGCAGGCCAGCCAGCCAGGAGTGTACCGGCCAATAACAATAGCGCCACAGGGACCCATAGCATGGAAAGGTGTAACACCCAGAGCAAAGGCTCTTTGTACACCAGCCAGCCTTTCCAGCCGGCCAAACGGACCACCATTAGGGTGGCGGCGACAATGGCCAGTGCACCCGTAACCCACTGAAGGCCTGTGAACAGAGACAGTAACAGCAGCATCAAATTGCCGAGTATCACCAGGTCCAGCTTTGGTATGGTTTTTACCGGGTTGGGATCAACCCCTCGCTGACGCAGCCAGCCGCTTGAAAAGGCAGGAATGATGCGCGCGCCGATGATGCTGATGAGTGCCAGTGCCATGATCAGTGCACCCTGAATGAAGCGCGCATCCAGTTGCATGACATAGCCGATTTGCATCAGCCAGAGCACACCCAGAACCACCAGTATCATAACCTGGCGCGATTGTTTCGCTCGCCACACACGCCACCCTGCGTCTAGCATAACCAATGGCAGGAAAGCCAGATTAACCCCCTGAACCAGCCATTCCGGCAGCGAAGCACCGAACATCAATAAGAGTCGGCCAGCCAGCCAGACCAGCCAGAGCAGAAACAGGCTCCAACCGTGCGTTCGTTCGGTGTTGGTCCAGACGCAGACGGCCGTCAGCAAGAAGCCGGCAATGGCGGCGGAGAGGAAACCGAACAGCATCTCGTGCTGATGCCAGAACAACCCGGGCATGGCCAGCGGGAGTCTGATAGTACCGGTTATGACTAGAACCCAGAGCGGAATGGTAATCAGCGCCAGTAAACTCATGGACAGGAAGAATATCCGGAACGGATAGGAGAACAGTTGGTGGACAGACGGCTTGTCCTTGACGGGGCCGCTAGGGATGACGTTCATGGATAGTTTCTCCTTTTCAGTCGAGCTTGGATATCAGTGAAAACGATAGATCATTTTATAAGTTGCATTGTATATGAATCTTTTGGTTTAATACACTCTCAGTCACCGATAGATCGCTCGAAAATAGGTATAGGGGAGTACATCGTTGAGCAGTTACATCATTCTTAAGCATATTCACATGGCCGCGGCTTACCTGACGATTACCCTGTTCGTCGCGCGGTTGCTTATGGACGCAGTGGGGAAACCCGGTTGGCGTAACACGGCGCTGCGCTGGGTTCCCCATGTCAACGACACTATCTTGCTCAGCGCAGCCATTGGCCTGCTGCTGGTAACCGGTTGGATGCCCTTCGTACATCACTGGCTCACCGCCAAGGTATTGCTGCTGGTTGGCTATATCGTGGCCGGCATCTTCGCGCTCAAGCCGACGTTTGGCCTCCAGGTTCGCCTGGCTGCTGCCGTGCTGGCCCTGGTTCAGGTCATGGGTATATTTCACCTGGCACTGACGAAGCCGGTCTTGTTCTGAGGTCGTACGCCTGTTTGCTGTCAGCACCGGGCGTTGATTCAAGTCTGTTAATATTCGGATTGCCATAAACGGTGATCCATCGCGATTTACACAATGCCTTGGAGATGGCCATGTCGCTGTTCAAAGACCCACTGACCTGGGATGCAGAGCTGCTCAGCCGCTATGATTTGTCCGGTCCGCGCTATACATCCTATCCCACAGCGCCGCAGTTCAGCGAAGCCTTCTCTGACGAGGCGTTGCGCGCGGCCATTAGCCGCAGCAATGATAGCCAGTCGCCCCTGTCACTCTACTTTCACCTGCCGTTCTGCGACACCCTGTGCTTTTACTGTGGCTGTAACAAAGTGGTGACCAATAACAAACAGCGTGCACAGCCCTATCTGGAAAGGCTTGACCGGGAGATGGCCATGCAGGCAGAGCTGTTTGACACGACGCGAACCGTGACCCAGTTACACTGGGGCGGCGGAACGCCAACCTTCATCAGCAACGATGAAATGACCTGGCTAACCGAAGCCACCAGAAGACATTTTCAGCTGCTGGACGACGATAGCGGCGAATACTCCATTGAGATTCACCCTGGGCTTGTTGCCGCCGACACCATGGGGCACTTGCGCGACCTGGGCTTTAATCGTGTCAGTATGGGCGTTCAAGATTTTGACCCGCACGTGCAGAAAGCCGTCAATCGCTTTAACAGTCTGGAACAAGTGGATTCGCTGGTGCGGGCTTTGCGAGAGCAGCAGTACCACTCCATCAGCATGGATCTTATTTATGGGTTGCCACTGCAAACCATGAAAAGTGTGGCGGCCACACTTGACCAGGTTATCGAGCTTTCGCCGGA
>DASSWT010000299.1:0-3249 GCA_035704555.1 Saccharospirillum sp.
CCAGATACACCAGCGGCTTGCCGTTGACCTGCTGATCGAGAATCGGAAACTGGGCGCGCACGGCGTCGATATCAAAGCTCATACCAGGTGCCTCGCCAGTTCGTCTTCTTTGGCAAACAACGAGGCCAGCATGGGCCGCAATAATTGTTTGACCGGTTCGTCATCGAGCGTTTCGAGCAGCTCGTTGATAAACCCAAAGCTCATCATTACTTCCGCTTCCTGCCGGCTGATGCCGCGCGACAGGAAATAGAACATCGAGCCTTTGTCGAGCTGGGCAACGGTTGCACCGTGGGCGCATTTTACGTCGTCCGCGTAGATTTCCAGCTCGGGCTTGGTATTGATTTCGGCCCTGTGACTGGTCAGCAAATTCTTGTTGCTCAGTTCCGCCAGGGTTTTCTGGGCGTCTTTATGAATGTGAATGCGACCGTTAAACACCGCCTTCGCATCGTCGCCAATAATGCCACGAAACACTTCATTCGACGTGCCGTGCGGCACTTCGTGTTCAAGCGTTGTGTGGTAATCGACGTGCTCTTTGCCTTTGGGCAGGTAGACGCCGTTCAACTGCAAATGCGCGCCGCTACCGCAATGGCGCACAACAATGTCTTTGCGCTTCAAAACGCCACCCAGCGCCATATGAAAGCTGTTCATCTGGCTGTGGGCCTGCAATACGGCTTGCACAGAACCCAGGTGACGAACATCACCGGTTTCGAGCAGCAGATGGTAGTGCGTCAGTTTGGCACTGTCGCCGACGTCTATTTCCGTCACCGGGTTAATAAATACCGGGCCTTCGGATTCACTGGCAAAGGTTTCCACCAGCGTCAGTTGGCTGCGTTCGCCCAGATCCAGCATCAGCCGTACCGGCACAACACGGCCATTGGCATCGGCCGACAACACCTGGTTAATGTGCAGTGGCTTTTTGACGACTGTTTCCGGTGCTACATCGATCCACACGGCTTCAGCCAGCAACGCCTGGTTAAAGGTCGTAAACAACTGATCACCAGCCAGGGTTTTGGCCAGCCGCTGTTCAAACTGCGCGCGCTGTTCGGGTGTTGCCTGTGACAACAAACGCACCGTTACACCTTCGGGCAAGGCATCATGATCGGTCACTTTGCCATCGACCAGGGTAATGACCGTGCGGTCCCAGTCTTCAAAGACAGTCCCGGTACCCGTGCCGGGCTGTTCTGCCAGCGACCATTCGGTATCGAGCATGGATTTCAGCGGCGTGTACTTCCAGGCTTCGGTCTTGCGGGTCGGCCAGGGGGTGGCGGCAAATTGCGACCAGGCGCTCGCGCGCCAGTCTTTCAGCCAGCCCCAGTCAGACTGCGCCTGCAAGCCCTGATGGGCCTGTTCTGCCTGCATCGGGTCGGACACTTAGGCCACCTCCTCGTCGATCCAGCTGTAACCGTGTTTTTCCAGCTCCAGCGCCAGTTCGCGACCGCCGGATTTCACAATGCGGCCCTTGGCCAGAACGTGTACGTAATCCGGCACGATGTAGTCGAGCAAACGTTGATAGTGAGTCACAACGATGATGCCGCGATCCGGGCTGCGCAGCGCATTTACGCCCCGGGCGACCACTTGCAGCGCATCGATATCGAGACCGGAATCGGTTTCGTCCAGGATGCACAGCTTGGGTTCCAGCAGCATCATCTGCAGCAGTTCATTGCGCTTTTTCTCGCCGCCGGAGAAGCCTTCGTTAACACCGCGCTTCAGGAAATCCTGCGGCAGGTCGACCGCCTTGCACTTTTCCCGTGCGAGCTTGATGAAATCCATCGAGCTCATGGCGTCTTCACCACGTGCGGTGCGAATGGCATCAACACTGGCTTTCAAAAATTCCATGTTGGACACACCGGGAATTTCAACCGGATACTGAAACGCCAGAAACACACCGGCCCGGGCGCGCTCTTCCGCTTCCAGTTCCAGCAGATCTTTCCCGTTATAGGTCACGGTGCCGCCGGTCACTTCATAGCCTGGCCGTCCGGCCAGCACATTGCCCAGGGTGCTTTTGCCAGCCCCGTTCGGGCCCATGATGGCATGCACTTCGCCTGGCTTAACCTCGAGGTTAAGGCCATGCAAAATGGCGGTGTCCTCAACGCGGGCGTGCAGATCGTTTATGTTCAGCATCATCAATTCTCTTTCATTCAAATTCGGTTTATCAGGGGTGCGTATTCGGGCAGGTGTAACCCTGCCCCGGCGGGTTAACCCACCGCACCTTCCAGACTGACTTCGAGCAACTTGCCGGCTTCAACGGCGAATTCCATCGGCAATTCGCGGAACACGTCTTTGCAGAAGCCGTTGACGATCATCGAGACCGCTTTTTCGGCATCGATGCCGCGTTGCTGGCAGAGAAACAGCTGGTCGTCGCTGACTTTCGAGGTGGTCGCCTCGTGCTCGATCACCGCCGTCGGGTTTTTCGATTCAATGTACGGGAAGGTATGTGCCCCGCACTTGTCGCCAATCAGCAAGGAATCGCACTGGGTGTAGTTGCGCGCACCCTCGGCACCCGGGTTCATCTTCACCAGGCCGCGATAACTGTTCGAGCTCTGCTTGGCGCTGATGCCCTTGGCAATAATGGTGGAGCGCGTGTTTTTGCCCAGGTGAATCATCTTGGTGCCGGTATCGGCCTGCTGATAATTACTGGTCAGCGCGACTGAATAAAACTCGCCGATGCTGTCATCCCCTTTCAGGATGCAGGACGGGTATTTCCAGGTGACGGCCGAACCGGTTTCAACCTGAGTCCAGGATATTTTCGAGCGGTTGTGGGCAATGCCACGCTTGGTGACGAAGTTGTAGATGCCACCCTTACCCTGTGCATCACCGGGGTACCAATTTTGGACAGTCGAGTATTTGATGTCGGCATCGTCTAGCGCAACCAGTTCAACCACGGCGGCGTGCAACTGGTTTTCATCGCGCATTGGCGCGGTGCAGCCTTCGAGATAACTGACCTGGCTGCCTTCATCGGCAATGATCAGGGTGCGCTCAAACTGGCCGGTCTTGGCTTCGTTGATGCGGAAATAGGTCGACAGCTCCATCGGGCAACGCACGCCTTTTGGAATGTAGACGAAGGAGCCATCGGAGAAGACCGCCGAGTTCAGGGCGGCATAGAAATTGTCTTTCTGCGGTACAACCGAGCCCAGGTATTTTTTAACCAGCTCCGGGTATTCATGCACGGCTTCGGAGATCGGGCAGAAAATCACCCCGGCATCTTTCAGTTTCTGGCGAAACGTCGTGCCTACTGAGACACTGTCGAAC
>DASSWT010000344.1:0-23423 GCA_035704555.1 Saccharospirillum sp.
CCTGACACTGGGCAATACCCTGGTAACCACTGACGGGATTGACCTGAGTAACGCCGGGGACGTCGTTGGCTTCAGCGCAGACGCAATTCTGAACGCCGGTACGGGTGATTTGTTGCTGAATGGCACGCATCTGGACATGGCGGACAACAGCTTGTCAGCGTCGTCCGACGCCAACATTGCGCTCGGTACACTCGATAACGCCGACGTCGTGACGCTGAACAGTCAGCAAACCCGATTGAACGGAGACATCGTAGCCAGCGTGCTGAACTTCAGCGAGGCTGGAGAACTGGTACTGGCGGGCGATAGCCAACTGACCGGTGCCCTGGATCTGGGTGACGATGTTCAGGCGGTCGCCATTAACGGACCGTTCGAGTTAAGTATTGATAACCTGGGCGCGGACCTCAGGCTTTACGAGGTGGGTGGTTCTGACGCCCTGGAGGCGTTCAGCTTGGTCAATGCGGGCACGCTGGAGCTGGATAACCTCACGACCAGTGGCAGTGGTGGCATCTCCCTCAGTGGTCAGCAATTTCTGCTGAATGCAGATACGTCCTTCGACACAGCGTCGGCCAACGGCACGATCGACCTGTCCGGAATCGATGTAAACGGCGCTTATACACTGTCACTGAACGCCGGCGGGGGCGGGGTATCGCTAGGCAACATTGGCCAGGCCCAGCGGCTGGTCAGCCTGGATCTGATCCAGGCCTCCAGTTTGGGCCTGGGAGGCCGCATCAGTACCGATGATGCCCAGATCGACTTTTCTCAGGTGTTTGCCATTGAATTGACCGACGATACCGAACTGGATACGTCCGCCAACGATGGCACTATCGATCTTGGTACCGCCTCGATCGATGGCACCTTCGATTTAACCCTGAACAGCGGTGACGGAGCCATAGTGCTGGGCGAGGTTGGTCAGAACATTGCGTTACAGAGCCTTGTGCTGACTACCGGGTCAGACCTGACTATTGACCAGAACATGGCGGTCATTGACGAACTGTCCATCGACGCGAACAGCGTGGCACTGGACCGGGCGCTGAGTTCTTCCGGCGGTACCGTGACGGTCAATGCCGAAGCAGGCATTGCCATGACTGATGACGCCAGTATCGAAGGTCGCGAAGGCATCACACTGGTTACCCAAACGGGCGATCTGGGCTTGGGCCAGTTGGTTTCCGGGGTGGGTCCGGTTAGCCTGACTGCTGTTGAAGGCTCGGTGCTGAACGCCATTGACGATTTTGTCAGCCTGACGGATACCTCGGTCAACATAACGGCGCCCGAGGTCGAGATACGGGCCGGAACCGGCATTGGCAGCGGAGCTTTGCAACCGATCGTGCTTGAGGTGCCGACCAATGGAAATATTTCACTGAGCCTGACCGAACCGGTCGCCTATGTGGTCAACCTGAACGGTACCGATTTAACCGTGACCGGCGGCACCGTATTCGACAACCAGCAGGGTAGCCAGGTTGCGTTCAATCGGGAATCGGCCACGCTCAGCGCCTCCGATGCCTACTGGCAGGCCTGGGCGCAGGCCGATGGTGCGCTGTGGCAGGAACCTTCGTTGTTGTTTGCGATCACTCAGCCGGGCTACGAAATACCGGCCAACGTGTTGCTCGACAACGACGCCATCAGTCGGGATATACCCGCGGTGCCCGGTCTGGTGTTCGACAACGGCTGGACGCTGCGTTACCCCTTGAGCAGTGCCAACTGAGATACCCGCCATTACGGTTACTAAAGAATGATGAGGGCTGCCAGCCCTCGTTGTGCGTCCGGCCATGCAGAGCGTGGTTGTGCCTGCCTAGAACGGTGAACCGGTTCGGACCATGAAGGTCTGCAGCTTGGTGGTTGAAGACGGTGGCTCACTGCGTTGTATCAGCGTTTCAGGCGTGCCGGGTGCCAGGATCCACAGTTCTGTCGGGTCGACGTTTACCGGCGTCGATGACACCAGTGGCAGAGGCAGACCGGTATCGCCGTCTATCAGGGGCAGGAAGTAGGTGTTGAGTTGATGGTCATTCAGCAGGGTGCCCTCATCGTCTGTCTCGCAATTGAACATCAAAATGGACAGCAATTCCTTGATGGTGGGGACTCGCCAGTCGTTGAAGTCACCATAGGTTGAATTCTGAGCCGCTTCCAGTACGTCTTCCCATGAGGTTTCCGATCCCCCCGGAGTGGCGTCATCCGTGCTCTGACCCAGGACGGCCCAGGTCAGGCCAGTCAGGTTGTCGGTGACCACGGGTT
The DNA here is from genome assembly GCA_035704555.1 of Saccharospirillum sp. Classification (GTDB taxonomy): domain Bacteria; phylum Pseudomonadota; class Gammaproteobacteria; order Pseudomonadales; family Natronospirillaceae; genus Saccharospirillum. The sequence goes on from DASSWT010000344.1 coordinate 2,230, forward strand.
CCGCATTGGTGCCGTTCACGGTGTAACGATGATTGGTGATGGCGGTATCGGGCAGTTCAGTGCCTGGCTGCGCACAGAGGTAGGGATCGGTTGCCGCCGTTTCCTGCAACTGTCTGAACGCCGGATCGGTTGAGTCCGACACCAACATCAGGCGTTCCGTGTTGTCGCCGTTGGCCCCGGAAACCAGTGCGCCGGACTCGAACTTGAGTAACCAGTTGTCAGAGCCAGCGCTGGCGGTTCCAGACCAGTAGGCATCGTCTGCAGCGACCGCCAGCGAACTGAGCAGTGTCGTGTTCACCAGAGGGCTTTGCTGTGAAAAGTCCATCAGGTTAAACAACTCAACCAGGCTTGGCAGGCGCCAGTCAGTCGTTCCGCATAGTTCGTTACCTAGTTCGTTTTGCGCATCGCCGAGCGAATTGTAGGCAGTGGCTGTTGTTTCAACAGCCCAAAGTAACCCGGTGCGGTTGTCGGTTATGCATTCCCAGCCTGAATCGACTTCTGAGTCTGAGAAAGCAAGATCACCCAGGGTGCTCTGACGAGCATCCTGAGTATCATAGACAGTTCCGGTGATGTCTTCGTCTGTACAGGCGATCAGTCCGGCATCGGTGGCGCAGTGCTCGGCGCCGCTGCCATTTACCCAGAGTTCGAGGTCGTCGTTCAGTACCCGTAGCTGTGTTTCGAAGGGGTCGTCAACCGTGAGGGGTTCGGCGCTGTTGAGCACGATGGTCAGCGGCAGCGCCTCATTGAACTCCGGGGTGTCGTCACCGGTGATCGCCAGGTCGATCGTGACGGTCTGGCTGTTGTAGTCTCCCGGGGAAAGGGTGATTGGTTCTATGCTGAGGTCACCGCTGTCGAAAGCGTAGTCGAGTCCGGACGTGTCACCCGGTTCGACCGGCACGGTAACGTCGATTTCCGTTTCACCCGTAACCACCAGTTCAGGCAGGTCGTCCGTCAGGACATTATTTTCAACGATTTGATAGGTGGGATTGGAAAAGGAAACGCTCAGGGTGTCGTCGTCCTCGATCGTCACCTGCGCGGTTGCATCCGGGTCTTCTATTGTCAGCAATTGATTGTCCGGCGCACCGACGGATACAAATTCGATGGTGAACGCCTTGTTGGCCTCGACAATCTCATCATTAACAATAACCAGTTGCTCCGCGGCCAGGGGCACAAAGGTGTTGGTATAGCTGGTGTTATTGGCCAGTTCTATGAGCTGATTATCGGAGGTGTAGTCCTGGTTGGCACCTTGCTCGGCAGTGCCGTCGATAAAATCGACGCTGAAAGACAGGGTGTCACCTGCGTCCAGATCGAGCTCGCCCCCGGTGACATTGAACCCGACCCGGTCCGCCTCATCTACTGTATCCCCCTCGGTAAAGGTGTAGTCGGAATCCGCAAAGCTGACGGTGAGCTGGTTGTCAGTCAGAATGGTGATGTTCGCATCATCCGCGCTGCCGTCCAGAATGAAGTACTCCGAGTTATCAGTCAGCGCCAGGACAAGCGTCTTTCCCGAATGAACCCGGTTGTTGGTCATGACTCTGAATTGCAGGTTGCTGTCGTCATCGTCGAAGGCGATGAACTGATTATCGGGCTGTGTAAAATCCACCGTCGGCAGCTGGATGGTTTGAACGTCACTTTCGTAGTGCGTATCAGGTTCCGCTGTATTCGGAGTATCTGAGAACTCGACACTGACAGCTGGTGAATCGGCATTCAGCACCGCCCCGGTAACCGTCAGCCCGAGGGCATTACCGGCATCCGGTTCCGTACCGGCTGTGAATTCGTAAGACAACTTCGAGAAGCCGACTGTCAGTACGTCATCGTTCAGCAGAGTGTAGTTTACCGTGTCGGCGTCCGGATCCAGTTCCACACCGCTGCCGGGGTTGGTCAGCTCCAATTGAGCCAGTTCATCCGTTTCGACAATGTCATCCGCAACGACACTGATGACCTCGAACAACTCGTCGGCCGAGATGCCGTCTGGACCGGCCAATGCCATCATATCCACGGTCACGTTCATCGCATCAAAGTCGTCGGCGTCGGCGGCGGATGAGGCACCCAGCCGAAGCTCGAACGTCAGGGGCCCGCCACCGGGGCCGTCTTCCTGGTAATTGGCCGCGACGGCATTGACGGCGCGAACCTCAGGCGTCACAGAGGGATTGTTTTCCTGATCGGACCGAGCCGTGGTGTCGTCAAACTGAAGCTCGAGCGCGTCATCGTTTTGCAACAAAATGGGGACCATGGTCCGCGCACCTGCGGTAAACTCTCCACTGACGAACAGGTCACTGTCGATTGCCAGTTCCAGAGTTTCGTCGTTTTCCACAATGCGGTCGCCATACACCTCAATGTCTTCGAGGGCGGCTGTGTAGGGGGTGTCAGTATAGTCGCCGGCCGGTAAGGTAAGGGTCAGGGTGTCGCCGCCAGCACCCAGCGAAATGTCGTCGGCGTCGGCGGTGGAGCCGGCACCGCGGACAAACACCAGATCATAGTCCTGTTCGGTAATGGCGCCCGACGCCTGAATTTCAGGCAGGTTGCCTCCACCGAGCAGGCTGTTCAGTGAACGCGGCGTGCTGGTATCGCCGTTGTCCGGGTTGCCCTCGCCGATGCTGATGCTGGCGGGTGTCAGGGTCAGGGTGATGCTGTCGTCATCGCGCAGCGTTACTTCGAAGCTGTCCATTAATTTGGTGCGACCTGAGTCGGAATGGACTTCAAATACGAGGGTGCGATCCTGCTCGACACGGTCATCGCCCCGGTACCGGACGACGGGGAACTCACTGTTTTCATCCGCAATGTTCAACTGGCCCTGAGTGTGTTCAAAGTCGATGTCTGGGTCACTCAGGTCGTCGCCACCGACGGCGGAGCCATTCTGGGTGCGGTAATATACAAAGTTGGAACCGGACAGTTCTTCTTCGGTGGTCACCGCGAATTCGATTTCTCCGGTTTCGCCTTCATCGCCTTCTTCAGGTGAGCCACCGGGGGAGGGAATGATCGTCACTTCCGGGTCGTCGTCGTTCACGATGGTCGCGGTACCGGTGGCGATTTCCTCATCGTCGTACGAAACAATGAGTTCAAAGGTTTCATCGCGTTCGAAATCGTTGTCGCCCCGCACCGTGACACCGATGGTTTCCGACGGCGCTGCGGAGGAGAGCGTCAGGTCATCCCGGCCGGTAATTCGGGTATAGTCCCCCTGTTCGTAACTCGCTGTTCCGTTGCGGGTGCTATATTCGAATGTCAGTGATTCTCCATCGGGCAGGTCGCTGATCAGCGTGACGGTAAACTCAAAAGTTGTTGAGTCGGCTACGCCACCAGTGCTGTTGCCTTCATTCTGTTCAATGCTGGAAACCTGAACATTTGGGGCATCATCGTTGAGTAGGGTGCCCCGGGCGCTGTCGAACAAGAAGCCCTGTTCACTGGTCAGCAGAAGGGTGAAGGTTTCGTCGGTCTCGAAGGTGTCATCGGCGTGGGTGTTGATTGAAATGGTTTGTCCGGTCTCTGTGCCGTCAAACACAGTGGACCCGTTTTGTTCCGGCAGGTCGTCATTCAGTGTCGCGGTATCGTCAGAGTCTATAATCACCTGATAGTAAAGTTCGACTTCGGCCGCGAAATCCAGGCTGACGCTGAAGTCCACGACGCCATCGTTACCGGTGCCCTCGTTGCCACTGGCAGGCTGGACACTGACCTTCGGAAAATTATTACCGGGGATGTCGTCATTGTTAATGGTACCAGTAGCAGACTCTAGTAATTGGTTGTTAAGGTCGTAAACTTCGAAGAGAAAGTCTTCATCCGGTTCAATATCGGTTTCGCCGAATATCTGCACCGGTACCCTGAGTTCATCGTCGCCAGCCGGTATCGTCATCTCCAGGTCAACGGCTTTGAAGTCTTCACCGGCACTGGCGTTCCCAGGGGCGGAGGCGCTCTGGGGGATCAGGATTCTGAGTGGATAGGGATCAACGGTTTCCTGGTCGAGTTGCAATACAAACTCCAGTGTTCGGGAGCCCTGATTGCCTTCTTCAATACTGACGTCTGACAGTGACAGTTCCGGAAAGTCATCGTTGATGATGGTTCCTTCAAGCTGACTTTGTGTCTGGTCGCCATAAGTCAGTCGCAACCCGATGGTTTCACTGGCTTCTACGCGGGTATCACCGAGGACGGTTACCTCAACGCTGTGCCGTTCGTCGGCGGAAAAATTCAGTGTGCCCGAGGCACTGACATAGTCGCTGCCACTGGCCGCGGAAATGTTAAAGGTTGAGAACGATATTTCCTGGGCAATGGGGCTTGCCAGCTCGAATATTAGAATGGAGGTACCACTGTTACCTTCTTCCACTTCCGGGCTGCTGGTCAGTGAAACAGGATTGTCAGGCAGGTTCTCGTCGGAATCTCCGGGCGCGCAACCGATCAATAATGTGCTAAGAGTCACCAGAGTCAATCCATTGAGCACAGCCGGAATGGTCATTCAACACGTCCTGTTGTTAAATCTTTTCAGAGACCACAAGCCAAAAACCCTGGCTGCTCTGAACTTGGCGTCGCGGGTGAATCTGCGAACCTTACAGAGCATAGAAGTACTGGCGTCGGCTTTCAATAGCTATGCCTGTTCAATGCGCCTCTCTAGTTAGATGCTTTTGTTAATGTTTAATCTGAGCATGCTTTTATAAATCATTGTTGTTAATGATGATTTCTACTAGTGAAGGTATCGTTCGGCTCGTTTGTATACAGCCTAGTGCGGGAGGTCACTTTACTATCCGGAATCGAGGAACTGCTGGTTTACCCTAACAATGTAAAGTTTTCTGACTGGGGATTTCCGTTGTGTTGCACGAACTGTATTTTTAGTCTCTTATTTTCAGCCTATTGAAAGGAGTAGTGATAGCATAGTAGCGTATACTACTACCTGGTTGCAGGATAAAAACCGCAATAGGGCATTTTTCGGTCTGCATTGATTAAGTGACGCGAAAGTGCGAGGGTTTTACATTGTTTGGTTTTCGTAATAGATTAGGGTTGGTCGGTGTGCAGTATAGCAATGTAGCCGATATTTTTGGTGGTGCGTCCCGCTAAGGTAGCGGCTTAATCCGACAAGACCCTGCAATCTGTTTTTGATGTCTTGAAGGCCAGTCAGGGAAGAATTGAACATACAGGCATGGAACGGGCGGTTACAATGGAAGTAGAAAAAGACATCGCAGAGTTGACCGTGACCCCCATCCCGGGTGATGCACCTTGCGGTATTTCAGTCAAATACGAAGATTCTTTCCAGCAGCTTGAAGGTGAACTCGCCAAACAGGAGTCGCTAACCGCCGCCACCGTTGACTGGCGATTGGTTGAACAGCTTGCCCGCTCCATCCTCACCTCAGAATCCAAAGATCTCCTCGTTGCAAGTTACCTGGCCGCTGCGCTGGTCCAAAACCAGAGCTACAGCGGTATGGTGCAGGGTTTCGCGCTGCTTCAGCAATTGTGCGAGTACTGGTGGGACGACTTGCACCCGCCACTCAAGCGAATACGGGGGCGGGCTGCGGCCATCACCTGGCTGGTTGAAAAAGTCAGTTGGCATCTGGAAACCAAACCCCCCGCAGGGGCTGATCTTGCTCTGGTCAGTGACCTCTATGATGCAGTATCGGGTCTGGACCAGTGGCTCGCCGAAAAGATGGCTGACAAGGCGCCAGACATGACCGGGCTGATTCGGCCACTGCGGCAGTTGAAGAAAGCTGCGGATGCTGAGGCCAAACAGGCTGAAGCGAAAGCGGCACCGCCCAAACCCAACCCCCAGGCAGCTGAAACACCGGCCCCAGAAGGCGCCGCCAGTCCAGAGCCCGCCACCAAAGAATCACAAGCCGCAGCGCCTGCTGCACAACCTCAACCCGCTGCACAGCCAGCGGCGCCATCCGCCCCCAGCACTCTGAAGACCCCGGATATCAACGCAGATGTTTCCTCGGATGCCGATGCCAACAAGACGGTTCGTCAGATTCAGGATGCCTTGCGCAAGCTGTCTTCCTATTATGCCGAAGCGAAGCCTGCCGAGCCCCGCCGGTATCGCCTGGCCCGCTATGCGCTCTGGTTGAACGTAGATTCACTGCCGCCCAATAAAGACGGCAAAACTCAGGTGCCACCACCGGCCAAGGATCTGGGCACGCGCATACAACAAACGCTTGACCAGGCTGATTATGCCGGGGTTGTGGATCAGGTTGAAAAGCAGTTGGTAAAGCTGCCTTACTGGTTCGAAGGCCAGCGTCTGCTGGTTACAGCGATGGACCAGTTGGGGGGCAGTCACCAGGCCGCGCTGCAGGTGGTCAGAGGCGAGCTGCGGGGTTTGCTGGAACGATTGCCGGGCCTGCTTGACTTGAGCTATAGCGACGGCACTCCGTTTGCTGATGATGCCACTCGCTTTTGGCTGAACCAGACTATTCTGTCTGCTGGTGACGAAGGCACAACAGGCAGTGGCGGCCAGGATGATGCCCTGCGTGTAGCGCACCGGGCTGCTGTGAAGCTTGCAGCCTCAGGAAAGGTCGCCGATGCCATTAACGAGCTGCAGGCCTTTGCCCGCCACAGCGGCAGTCGCCGTGAGGAATATCAGGCACGGTTGGCGCTGGCGGAAGTGCTGATGGACAGCGGTCAGGCGGCCGCTGCGCTGCCCATTCTGGATCGTCTCGGTCATTACATTGAAGAACACCGGCTGGCCGACTGGGAGCCGGATTTCGCCAAACGCTGTTATCACCTGTTGCATCAGGCCTGTCAGCGTGAAGCCAATAACGAAGCGAACGATACCGACTCACTTAAACTCAGGCAGGCTGCGGCGTATTCCGAGCTCTGCTGGTTCGACCCCGGGTCCGCTGTGACCTGAAACAGGAATTCTACGCGAGGAGGATGTTGCAATGGCCGATGGAAGTGTTGCACCAAAAGAACGCATCAATATTGCCTATAAGTCAAACACGGGTGGCGCCACAGAGGACGTCGAACTGCCGCTGAAGCTGCTGGTTCTGGATGACTTCACCGGACGCCCCAACGAAGATGTACTGGAAGACATCGAGCCGCTGAACATCAGTAAGGACAATTTCGATGACGTAATTAAAAGCCATAACATTGGCATGTCGTTCTCGGTTCCAAACAAACTCCAGGAAGACTCGACCGACACCGTGAATGTCGACCTGAAAATCAACTCGATGAAAGACTTCAATCCGGAAAATGTTGCCCGCCAGGTACCCGAACTGAATAGTCTGCTTGAGTTGCGCCGCGCGCTGCTGGCATTGAAAGGGCCGCTGGGCAATACCCCTGCGTTCCGCAAAACAATTCAGGCGATTCTGGACAACGATGATACCCGCGCTCAGATCATGCGCGAACTCGGTATTGAAGAATAAGAGGTAGCCAAGATGGCCGACTTACAGAAAGACAGTGCAGAGAAAGAAGCCCTTGAAGGCGGATCATTGCTCGATCAGGTGATGCAGGAAACCAGGTTAAAGCCGGGTGATGATGGCTTTGATACCGCACGACAAGGGGTTCAGGCGTTCATAGCCGACCTGGTTGCCCCCAACCATCGAAAGGGCAAGGTTGAGCAGAAACTGGTAGACGACATGATTTCCGAGGTGGATCAAAAGATCAGTGCCCAGCTCGATGAAATCATCCACGCCGAACCTTTCAAGAAACTGGAATCTTCCTGGCGTGGCCTGAAGTTTCTGGTCGATCGTACCGATTTTCGCGAGAATATCCGCATTGAAGTCATCAGTATGTCTAAAGATGAACTGCTGGAAGACTTTGAAGATGCACCGGATACGACCAAGTCCGGTTTGTACAAACATGTCTACTCCGCTGAATACGGCCAGTTCGGTGGCAAGCCGATTGGTTCCATTATAACCGGCTATGACTTCGGCCCGAATTCGCAGGATGTAAAACTGCTGGCTGATCTGGCTTCGGTGGCGGCCATGGCGCATGCCCCGGTGGTTGCCAATGCTGGCCCTGAGTTTTTTGGGCTCGACGAGTTCTCCGGCTTACCCAATCTGAAAGACCTGGAATCGATTTTTGAGGGACCGCAATACGCCAAGTGGCATGGCTTTCGAGAGTCTGATGATTCACGGAACATTGGTCTAACGGTACCGCGCTTTATGTTGCGTTCAGCCTACGGCGAGAACAACAAGGTGAAGGCGTTCAATTACCAGGAAAACATCGGCAAGGATTTCAACAAGCTGTGCTGGGGTGCCGCCTCTTATGCCTTTGCCGGTAACCTGACCCGAAGTTTCGCCAAGTACCGTTGGTGCCCGAACATCATAGGGCCGCAAAGCGGTGGTGAAGTGCTCGACCTGCCGGTATACAACTATGAAGAAAGCGGCGACATTCGCGCTTACACGCCCACCGAAGTCATGATCACTGATCGCCAGGAATTTGAACTGGCCGAGCAGGGCTTCATGGGTCTGGTGGCGCGCAAGGGTACAGATAACGCTACCTTTTTCTCAGCCAACTCCTGCCAGAAACCGAAGTTCTTCGGAAACACTCCGGAAGGCCAGCAGGCTGAAACCAACTTCAAACTCGGGACTGAGCTTCCATACCTCTTTATGGTTGACCGCTTGGCGCACTACATCAAGGTGCTGCAGCGCGAACATATTGGTAGCTGGAAAACCAAGAACGATCTCGACCGTGAACTCAATGGCTGGATTCGTCAGTACGTGGCTGATCAGGACAACCCGCCGCCGGAAGTTCGCAGTCGCAAGCCTTTGCGCGAAGCGCAGATTATCGTTACCGACGATGAAGGAAACCCCGGTTTTTACCGGGTCGAAATGAACGTCAGACCTCATTTCAAATACATGGGATCCAGCTTTACTTTGTCCCTGGCTGGCAAGCTCGATAAAGAGTGAGTCTTATTAGTGATTTACTAACCGTTAGGAGATAGACCATGGCAATACCTGCATATATGACCATTGAAGGCTCCAACCAGGGTGACATCAGTTCCGGTGCGTTGAGCATGGACAGTGTTGGCACCGCCAGCCAGGAAGGTCACGAAGATGAAATCATGATCCAGGCGTTCGAGCACAGTGTGCCACGCGCGACCAACGTCCAGAGCGGTCAGATCACCGGCCTGCCGGAAATGAAGGCGATGAAAATCGTCAAGATGATCGATAAGGCTTCGCCACTGCTGTACAACGCCCTGACCGGCGGCGAGCAACTGAGCATCGTGGTGAACTGGTACCGTGTGTCAGCCAGTGGAGAAGAAGAGTTGTACTATGTGATGACGCTTGAAAACGCGGTCCTGGTGGATATAAAAACAGTAATGGAAAACGTCACCGACCCACAAAAAGCACACTTCTCCCATATGGAAGAGTTATACATTACTGCCGGTAACATTACCTGGACACATGAGGCTGCGGGCACTGAAGGTTCCTATCAGTTTGGTGCGTCGAACGGGTGATGCTGACAGGCGGTTGTTCGAGGCAATCTGATTCATGAAGTGGTTCCCGTTTGTGGCGATGTCGTATCGACTGACAACCTTGGTGTGCACCAGTCTGGTTCTACTGTTTACTGTGGGCTGTGCAGGTACACCGGTTCTCGAAGTGGCTGCTGAGGATTGGAAATACGAGGATCGTGCGATTACGTTGCAAGTCGAGAGCGCGTCAGATTTAAACGTGCTAAGCGGCCGCCCTCATTCGTTGGTGATCGGATTGTTCCAATTGTCTGACCCTGGAACCTTTCAGGGGCTGTCAGCAACGCAGGAAGGTGCCATCCAACTGCTGAATAAGGGTCGAATCGACGCCACAGTTGCCAGCTTTGACCGCATTGTTGTTCAGCCGGGTCAAACCAAAACCGAGGTTTTTCCCCGTGCCCAGGGTGCTCAGTATGTCGGGGTGGTCGTAGGCTATTTTGGACTGAGTACTGAGCTGGATATCCGCATCGTCGAGATACCGGTCAAACCGGCCCGGCGAGGGGCGGTGGATCTGGTGCTGGCGAACCTGGGGCTGGTGGCGAATGAAGCCAAAGCCGTTCCGGATGTGCTGTACCTGTCCATATCGCTGGGGCGGAACAATACCAATAAAGTTGAAATCATACGGTCGACAACCGTAGAGACCATATAGCGCTGGCTGGAGAATGACCTTGAGAGTAAGCAAACCCATCTTTTGGCACCAGGGCATGTTCATGCAGCCCCAGCACTTTCAGTACAGCGAAGTGTACTGGCAGTCACTGCTCGGCCCGATGCAGCAAATGATGCAGCCTCACTTCTGGGGAGTCATTGACTTGAATCTGTCGCGCAGCGCGTTGCCGAACCGGAGCTGTGAGCTGGTGTCTGGACGTTTTATATTCCCCGATGGGAGCCAGGTCAGCGTACCCGACAACGGTCAGTTACCCAAACGGTCTTTCGATGAGAATGCGGTCGAGCCGGACCGGCCTTTTACCATCTATATTGGCGTGCGCAGCCTGCAACAGGGTGAACCCAACGTCACCGTGGTAAACAGCAGTGGTGACGTGCAGTCGGTCAAGACCCGCTATTTCACCCGGGTCGATCCGCGCAGCGCACAGGATCTGTATCAGGACGGCCCGGACGCCTCCATTCAGGAACTCGACTACAAGCTCGAGTTTCTGTTTGAACATGAAATTGCACTGCGTAGTGAATTTCAGGTGATTCCTGTCGCACAGGTTGTGCGCGACGGCGATCAGCTACGGTATACCTCGGATTACATCCCTCCTTTGGTACAACTGGGTGGCAATGCCTCCCTGTTGTCGATGATTCGGGAAATTCGCGATGAAATTACCGGCCGGGCGATCCAGCTTGATTACAGCGATGCTTCCAGCAGCGGTATCAGCGAATTTGACCCGAACGTCTTACGCTACCGGATTGGTTTGCAGGCATTGAGCCAGTATGTGCCGCGTCTGGTGCATCTTTGTGAACAGGACACCATACACCCCTGGCAGATCTATGGTGTGTTGCGCGAATTGATCGGTGAACTGAGTACGTTTTCTGGTCTGGTCAACATGGTGGGCGAGAAGTCGGATGGCGAACGTATGGTGCCCGTTTATGATCATACTAATTTGACGCATTGTTTTCAGGCGGTCAGAGCGTTGGTAACGGCGTTGTTGAACGAAATCTCCATTGGGCCGCGCTACCTGGTGGATATGGCGTTTGAAGAGGATGTCTATCACGCGGATGTTCCAGAGCATTTCTTTGAGGAGCAGGTGGATTATTACCTGGTGTTGAATACCCAGGCGTTGGCGGACGACTGGCGTGAAACCTTCGAAACCACTGCCAAGCTGGCGTCGTTCGACACTGTGAAACAACTGGCGCAGCGCTCTTTGCCGGGCGTTCCTATGACGTTGTTGGGTAGTGCGCCCATTGGACTGCCGCGCAAAGCATTTGCCAATTACATTCGTCTCGATGCCAACAACGAGCAATGGGACAAGGTGCGCCGACAGAAGAACGCTGCTCTGCACTGGGCTGAAGCGCCGGATGATCTGAAGTGCGAGCTGGTTATTCTGAGAAAGTAAGTTGCCCCGGCATGCCTGCCTGAAGGGCACGATTGAATTGCAGGTGCATCGCACCTGACTAAGCGAACAAGGACCGTTATGACACACAAGCCATACAAGGAAGGGCGCCCCGCCGAACCCGGACAAGGTGTGCTATGAGACTGGTCGACTTTTACGTTCCCGCGTTGCTGTTCACTCGTCAGACTGCCAGAACGCTGAATGCCAGTGACCTGCCAGCCGATCAGTTACGAGAGCATTTCGAGCAATTGCATCAAAGTTTGATCGAGCGCGCCGAAGCTGCAGGGTTCAACCTCGACAGCGTACGTGAAGGGTGGTTCGCTGTATGCGCATACATCGATGAGGTTTTACTGACCAGTCAGTGGCAAGACCGCACAGCCTGGCAACAAGCTTCCCTGCAGCGGGCCCATTTTAATACGACCAATGCCGGGGCTGAATTCTATGAGCGGCTCAACCTGCTTAGCAAGCATGGTGATGATCGCAGTGTCCGGGAGGTATTTTTACTGTGTCTCGGCCTGGGTTTCAAAGGTCGCTATTTCGATCCCGAAGATCGGCCTCAGTTGGAAAACGCCAGGGGGTTCAATCTGGCTTTGCTTCTGCCGGAGGAGGCGCAGCATAACCTGGACCAGTCGGTACTGTTCCGCACGGCCTTCAGTGAGCAGGAGTTGGCTGTAAAGGAGCGCAAGCGACGCGCGAATTTGATTCCCTATGTTGTTGCGGTTCCTGCGCTCTTTATTCTGGGGGTGTTCCTCTGGTACGCCAGCCAGATTCGCGGATTGATCGTTGAATTACTGAACCTGGTGTCCTGACGATGAAAGCATTCTTTGTATTCTTGTGGCGCCTGTTGTTGATCCTGCTGGTTGTTGGTGTGGTGCTCAGCTTGTTCTATTTGCTCGAGTGGCCAATGGTGTTGGCTTACTGGGTTTTGGGCGTCGGCTTTGGCATGTTCTTTCTGCTGGTGCTGGGGCGACGACTCTACGTGCGCTACCGTGCCAGGGCGCAAGTGAAGCGGGTGATTCGTCAGGGCAAGCCCAGCGCCGTTGCCGCTGGCCATGATGTCGGTATGTCCAGCAGTCAGCTCAACCGCGCACTTAGCAAGCGCTGGCGGCAAACCATAAAAGCGCTGAAACGTTCGCAACTTAAGATGCGTGGCGATCCGCTTTATGTGTTGCCCTGGTACATGATCATTGGCCGGCCCACGACGGGCAAGAGCACGTCGTTGCGCAGTGCACAGTTGCTCAAGCCAGGTATCGAGAACCTGTCGATTCATGAGGACGGTTCGACCTTGAACCTGGAATGGTGGCTGTATGAAGAAGCCATTGTCATTGATACCGCAGGTCGCTATGCCGTACCCGAGCAACAGGAACGGGACCGTAAAGAGTGGGACAAACTGTTGGGCTTGCTGGCCAGCCACAAACAGAAGGAGCCGTTGAACGGCCTGGTTGTAGCTGTTTCCGCCGAACGCCTGCTGACCTGCGATGAACAAATCATTTTGGAAGAGGGGCGGCAGGTCCGCACCTCTATCAATAACCTGATGGACCGCCTGGAAATTCAGGTGCCGGTCTATTTGCTGATCACCAAGTGCGACAAGATCGAAGGCTTCTCGGAATGGGTATCCTACCTGCCTGATGAGAGCCTATTGCAACCTATGGGGTATTTGAACACAGCGGATACCGTTGATTTCAACTCGGTTCTCGACAAGGCGCTGGACAGCGTTCTCGATCGCATGAAAGAACTGCGATTGCTGATGATGGAGCGCACCGATACACCAGACGACAGCCTGCTGGTATTGCCCTCGGAAGTAGAGCGTCTGCGGGATAATCTGCACGCTTTTATCAATACCGCACTGGTAGGCAACATTTATCAGGAAGCCCCCAAATTCCGGGGCCTGTACTTCGGGTCGAGCATTCAACGCGTTAACGGTAAGGAAACTCATCGGGGCGTTTTTTTGCACGAATTTTTTACCCGGGTATTGCCGTCAGACCGCGGGCTTTATGAAAGCCTGCCCAGTATTGACCGGATACGCCGCGCAGTACGTCGCTATGCGCTGGGCATTGGCGGCGCCGTTACCCTGATCAGCTTTGCCGCCCTGACACTGGTCTATGAAGCCAATCGCAGCGCTCTGGAGACCATTCGCGATACGTTCTCGGAAGTTGAACTCAGTGAACAGGGTAGCCCGGCCGACCGGCTTTTTTCAGCCGCTGAACTGCTCGATTTTGCATTGGCTATGGAGCAATATCAGCAATCAGAGCTGATACCCTGGTGGCTGCCATACGGCGGTGCGGGCGATATCAGTGAATTGCGGGCCCGTTATGTCAACTATTTCCAGACAGCCATTCTGCAGCCCATTGATGAACCCATCATTCAAACCATTGATAACCTAGCCAACGAGGAAACCAGCGTAGTGGCAGGCGGGCTGATCCGTCGAATCAACGCCTTGCAGGCTCAGTTAAACAATGAAGACCCGAGCCTGGTGCCAGCTGTAAACAGTACCTACTATGGTTTACTGGAAGAGGGGGTCAGTCTGGAGCAATCGGCCATTTTTAATGAGTTGTATCTGGCTTATCTCGACTGGAATCCGGTCACCAGTTCGCTAACCGAAGAACGGCTGAATCTGCAGAGCGCTCTGTTGCACCTGGTTAACCGCAACAGCGGTGATTACACCTGGATCATCGACTGGGCCAACGCCCAGGGTTTCCCGAGTGTTCGTCTTGAAGACTTCTGGGGTGGCAGTCAGCGCATTGCCGATGCCCCGCAGGTAGACCCCGCCTTTACCCTTACCGGTTATGACTTTGTTACTCGGTTTATGGAGGAGTTTTCAGCCGCCAATGTAGGGGATGAAGCATTGACGGAAATTCAGGGCGATTTCGAGCAATTCTATCAGCGTGAATACCAGAAGGCCTGGGAGTCTTTTGCGGAGCGCTTTGACGAGGGGGTTCAGCGCTACCGGGATCGCCGTGAGTGGGTGCGTTCGCTGGAGCGCATGCCCGGTAATGACAATCCTTACTTCGCCTTCATCGAGCGCATGTACACTGAACTGACGCCATTTGAAGACTTGCAGTATGCCTCGGCTGATCACTTTGCCTACTTTGTGGAGCTGCAGGAATATACTGTCCCCAATGCTTCCCGTGGTCAGGGGCCTGGCGCTTCAAGGGCCATTAAAAAGGTACTGGGCAAGGCCGGCAAGATTGGCAAGCTGGCAAAGCGCGCCATCAAGATTCAGCGCCGAACCGGTGCTGGTGCGGCCGAAGAGGAGGTCAACCCTCTTGACTCCCTGCTGGAACAGGGCGTGACCGCGGTTGACGACTATAAAGCAGCCCTGTCTCAGGTGGCTTTCAATGCGAATTTACGCAGTCAGTCGCTGGCCGCCCTGAACGATTATTTCCTGAAGCCAGATGCCCTGGGGTCTGGCAGCGGGCCTATGGGCAGCGCCTGGACGGCGGTATATGCCTTGCAGGAGATTTTTGGGCGGCCAGATTCCGAGTCGGCACTGTTCTGGGATCTATATACCGGTCCTTTGGACGTTGCCTACGATTACATGATGAAAGAAGGCTCTTGTGAATTGCAGGACCGGTGGGAAAACAATGTCCTGGCATCGCTCGAAGGCGTTGAGCAAAACCGCCTGGGGAATCTGATCGTCGGTGAACAGGGCGTATTGTGGGAATTCCTGAACGGTGACGCTCAGGCTTTTGTTGCCCGTGAGTTGAACCGGGGGTATGTACCGGCTGAAGTGAAGGGTCGCACCATGACCCTGAGCGACGACTTTTACGATGTGCTGAATAATGCCAGCAATGGTGGAATGGTCGTTGGTAATGCGTTTGACGTCAGCGTGCGAACCTTGCCCTCCGGTACCAATGCCGGAGCAACGGCATCACCCTATGCTACATTCCTGAATCTGCACTGCAGTGATGGTGTTCAGACACTGGCAAATTATAACTATCCCTCAGAACGTACCTTTAACTGGTCGCTGGAGCAGTGTGGCGATACGTCCCTGACCATTGAGATCGGTCAGATGCGACTAACCAAGGATTATCCGGGTGTCAAGGGCTTCGCACGCTTCCTCGACGATTTCAGAGACGGCCGGTACATCTTCAGTGCGAGCGATTTCCCGGGTTCGGAGGCGCAACTGCGTCAGCAAAACATCAGCCAGATCGACATCAACTATGAAATTGTTGGCCAGCGTCCGGTGATCCAGTCGCTCAGCACCGTACCGCTGGCCTTGCCACCGCGAATAGCCAGTTGCTGGCCCAGTCAGCAACTGGAAACCGAACCCCTGATGGTCGTTGAAGAAGCGCCGGCCTCTACCGCAACGGTCTCTTTCTGATGGTGGTTTTGGGGTATTACTTGTCGAACCGGGGTCGCGTGTTATGACCGAAGGCGTATCTGAAAAAATAAATCTGGTGTACCGCGCCCACGGTGCAGACCAGGATGAGGAATTGCCATTTCGAATCCTGGTGCTCTCGGCCCTGAATCCGAGCGCGGAACTTGACCCTTATGACGCTTTTGAAAAAGTGCAACTGACCAGTAATGACCTCAGTAGCGTTTTTGCCAGCTTTCAGCCGAAGCTGTCGCTGGAAATTGACGACGATATGCTGGGTAACGGCGAGGCCATTGCGATCACCCTGAGCTTTTTGTCGTTGTCTGATTTTGAGCCGGAGTCGCTGTATCCGAACATACCCGGCTTTACTGCCCTGATTGAAGCGCGCGACAACCTCTCGCTGTGCCTGGACAGCGAAACCGTCAGCCTGAATGAAACAACCCTTGCCTTGCTCGATCGGGCCGGGTTGCTGCAGGAAGCACAGGCGCCCGACTCAGCTGATGTTTCCCGTTGGATGGCGGAACTCGACAGTCGCCTGAACCGGCAAATGAATACGTTATTGCATCATTCTGATTTCCAACAGTTGGAATCGGCCTGGCGTTCGCTTGATTACCTGGTGGGCAGTATCGACTTTCAGGAAAACGCGCTGGTCGATGTGGTTAATCTGGATAAGGAAACCCTGCGGGAGAGTTTTGAAGATGCGCCGGAAATAAACCAGTCACCGTTATACCAGTTGGTGTATTCCAGTGAATTTGGTCAGTTCGGGGGCAAGCCCTACAGTTTAATGGTCGGCGACTACCTGTTCGACCCCAACGCACAGGACATTCAGCTGCTGCAAAGCCTGGCACGTGTTGCCGCCATTGCTCACGCACCCTACCTCGGTGCTGTCAGTGCCCGTTTCTTCGGCCTGGATGACTTTCGCGAATTCAGCCGCATGCGCGACCTGAGTGCTCACTTTCAACAACCGGGCTTTGAAAAGTGGCAGTCGTTTCGCCAGGAACCCGATGCGCGTTACATGGCGCTGTGCATGCCACGCTTCCTGTTACGTGAGACCTACGCCGAAGACAACAGCATGGGGTTTAGTTTCTACGAGACCTATCGCAAACAGGATACGCAGGGCGTGTGGGGCAATGCCGCCTTTGCTCTGGCTGAACGCATCGCCACGGCCTTCTCCCGCTATCGCTGGTTCGTCAACATGGTGGGTGAAGACTATGGTGTATTGCCGGAGCTCTCTGTCTCCAGCGGACGCGGCGCCCAGCGCGGCCAGATACCGACGGAGGTACTGGTTTCAGACCGGCGCGAGAATGATCTGGTGCACCAGGGGTTCGTGCCGCTAACGCTGCGCAAGGGAAAATCCCAGGCCGGGTTTTATTCTGCAGCCAGTGTGCGTTTTCACGATATTGAGGGCACGCCCGAGGAAACCATAGCGGCGCAGCTGGATGGTCAGTTGCCGTACATACTGATCGCCTGTCGTTTTGCCCAGTATCTGAAAGTCATGCAGCGTGAGCACATTGGCTCCTGGAAAACCCGGGCGCAGATCGACCAGGAACTGACACAATGGCTGCGACAGTACGTGTCGGATATGGATAACCCGGCGCCCGGGGTTAGGGCTCGCCGGCCATTGCGCAGCGCCAGTCTGTCGATACGGGAAGTCGAAGGCAAGGCCGGCTGGTATATGATCTCGATGGAACTAACCCCGCACTTTAAATTTCTGGGTCAGCCGGTCACCTTGCGTGAAAGCGGTCGGTTGGAAAAAACCTGATAACAGGAGGTGAGTGTCATGGCACTACCCGGCTACATGCAAATAACCGCAGAAAACCAGGGCGCGATCGAAGGCGACGTTGACCTGGCCGGTCGCGAAGGCAGCATCGAAATACTGAATTTTCAGCACACGGTGAAAATCCCGTCCGACAGTTTTGGCATTCCAACCGGCCGGCGTGTGCATTTGCCAATGACGCTCGGCAAAGTGGTCGATCGTAGCAGCCCCATGTTGTTTCAGGCACTGTGCGACAGTGAATTGTTGACTGAAGTGCTGATTGACTGGTACCGGACCGACGGCTCAGGCATGGAAGAGCTGTACTACCGGATACGTCTTAAAAATGCCCAGATCACCAACATCGAATTCTATGTATCGGATACGGAAACCGCCGAGCACCAGGTGGCGGGACACCGTGAGAAAATTTCATTGGTGTACGACCACATTATCTGGAGCCATGAAGTCGATGGTGTTGAATATGAAGACGCCTGGAGTGCCGAGCGCTGATTATGGGCCAATTGCGCTTGCTTAAACGGATGCAACAGTGGCAGCACCTGGAAGGGGAGCCACTTGAGGTTGACGATGTCAGCCTTATCGAGTCCATTCTGGCGGATGTCGGGAACCTGCTGAATACCATTCAGGGTACCGCCCTGATTCACGATAAACTGGGTTTGTCCGATGTTAAAAAGCTGTTTGTCAGTCATGGCAATGTCGCTCAGGATGTCATCAGCGACGAGATCCGAACCAACATGCAACAGTTTGAACCCCGGCTCCGCCGCTGTGCGCTGGAACGCGATGAGACGGTAAAGGCGGGGGCACTGCGCTGGCAACTACGCGGTGAAATTCCGGTTCGTGACCGGGTTTTGCCGGTGCGGGCCACGATTTCCCTGACTGCTGATGGACGCATCAGCCTGAGTATGCGGGGCTGATGAATGATCAGTGAATTATACCAACGTGAACTGAATGCGCTGCGCGAAAAGGCCGTTGAGTTCTCCCGAAAATACCCGGCCTACGCGCCGCATCTGGGCGGCGCCAGTTCCGACCCCGATGTCGAACGAATTCTCGAAGGCGTGGCCTATCTGGGTGCTGGTATTCAGGAGCGGCTCGATTCCGGTTTCCCGCAACTGGCGCAGTCGCTGCTCAACCTGGTCGCGCCCCAGTACATTGAGGAGATTCCCGCCACGACCATCATGGCGTTTGAGCCGAAAAGCATTCTAAAAGAACCCCTACTGGTACCCAAGGGTACCTTTATCGATTCCCGCGATGTTCAGGGTGTCAAATGCCGCTTTACCACGACCTACGATCTGAACGTTCTGCCACTGACGATCAAAGAGGTTTCACTGGAGACACTCGGCGATCGCTCGGGTACGCTCAGTGTGCTGATCAACACTCTGGCGGGGTACAGCCGCCGCTTCAGTTTGTCTGATCTGAGTTTTCTGGCCGCTGATGATTACCTTCAGGCCAGTTCACTATTCTACCTGCTGAAAACCAGCGTAAGCTCGGTGTCGGTGGTTCAGGGCGGGCAACGGCGTACGGTGCCCGGCTGTCGGCTCGATTCTCTGGGAACAGATGACCGCTATCCGTTGCTGTCCCGCCCCAGTCAGTCGCTGCCAACCTATCAGCGACTGACCGAGTATTACGTCAACAAATACAATTATCTGTATTTCCGCCTGGCCTCACCCAATAGCCAGGCGCTGATGGTCGACGGTGGCAACCTGACGCTGGAATTTCATCTCAAAAACTTGCGCAGCAAGCTACCCCGGGTGACAAAAGACAGCCTGAAACTGTTCACGGTACCCGCCGTAAATCTCTTCCCCCACGACAGTGAGCCGGTTCAGGTCGATCAGCGTGAAGCCGACTTGTTGCTGCAGCCCGCGCGTAATGTCGACAACCGCTACCAGATTCATTCAGTGCAGAAAGTAACCGGGCACAATCGCCAAACGGCGACCCGCAGCACCTACCAGCCACTTTCCCTGCTCAGCAAGAGTGAAGCTGACGGCGGCGTCTACGAACTGATTCGACAGTTCGACGCCGACGCCGGCACAACTGCAACGCGGCTGAACCTGAGTTATCCGGACAGTGAACGCATCCCGCAGCGCGAAACCCTGACCGCTTCGCTGACCTGCTCAAACGGCAGTCTGGCCAGTGAGTTAAAACAGGGTGACGTCAACAAGGGCACCCAAAATACTTCGGAGCTGGTCGAGTTTTCCAACCTGCTGGCGCCGACCGGATATGTCCCACCCCGGTCTGGCAATGACCTGTGGAGCCTGTTGTCTCATCTGACCATCAATTATTTGCCAATGGCGACGCTCGATAATCTGAAAGGGTTGCTGCGCCTGTACCTGCCGCAACACCGGGCTGGTAAAAGCGATGAGAACGCCAACCTCAAGCGGCTCGATTCCATTCAGGCCATGACGGTGACACCGGCGACTCGGTTGTTGCGCGGCAGCCTGATTCGGGGCCAGCACGTGGCCCTGAGTGTTGACGGAACCGGCTTCGCGGGCCTGGGCGACATTTACCTGTTCGGAGAAGTTCTGCATCGGTTGCTGACCGATTTTGCAACGGTCAACGCCTATGTTGAGCTGACCATCACCGACCTGAATTCTGCAGAGGAACTGGTATGGACCAGCCAGACGGGACATCGATCGCTGATCTGAAACAGGACCTGCTGGACAACAGTCAGGACTTTAATTTCTTTCAGGCCTATCGGCTGCTACAGCGCTTGAATGCCCTGAGTACGCGCAGCCGTTTTGATCAGCGTGACATCCGGGTGCGACCCAACCTGGAGCTTGGTTACGGCGATACCGACATTCACGAAGTGT
The DNA here is from genome assembly GCA_035704555.1 of Saccharospirillum sp. Lineage (GTDB taxonomy): Bacteria > Pseudomonadota > Gammaproteobacteria > Pseudomonadales > Natronospirillaceae > Saccharospirillum. Next base: position 22,559 of record DASSWT010000344.1, read on the forward strand.
TGGAACTGCCGGGCAACAAAGGCTACGAGGTAGTTACCAACCTCGCTGGGCTCTATGGCATTTCATCGCCCCTGCCTGATTTCTACACCGAAGAACTGCTGGATTACGAATGGGAAGGGTACGAAGGGCCGCGAGCCTTTCTCGACATTCTCAACAACCATTTGCTGACCAAGCTGTTTGAAGCCTGGCGCCTCAACCGCCTGACACAGAACACCATCGAGGGCCGCCTTCAGGACTACCGCCGGCTGATTGCCAGCATCAGCAACAACCCGGCGCTGGAGCAACAACCCGACGATGAACTGGCGCAACTGAAACTGCGCTTCAGCGGCCTGTTCAGCCTGTACAGCAAATCAGCAACCGGCCTTAAAACCTTGCTACAGGGCTATCTGGGAACTGATCAGGTTGAGGTGATCGAGCATCACCGCTTGGTGGCGCCGGTACCAGAGCGGGACCGATTGCGTTTGGGGCAGCAGGCTACCGTGTTGGGAGAGGACGCACATCTAGGCAGCCGCGTTACCGATTACAGCAGTGGCCTCTGCGTGCGCATCGGCCCCATGCCGGAAGCCATGTACCGCGAACAGTTTGTCGATGCTGCGCGCTGGGGGTTATTGAACAGGCTGATTCGCGAATACCTGATCGAGCCGCTGGCGGTCCAGTTTGAACTGCTGGTTCGCCGAACCGGTCAGCCGGCGAGCCTGGGTGTACACTGGAATCACCTCGGCCAAACCAGTTACCTCGGGCACATCAGCGACAGCGGCGTGGTGCCGTTTTATGTCTCTCTCGACTGACGACCGAGGTGTTACTGAACCGTTGGCTATAGATGAATTCAGTTCATCTATGGCATGAAAACCCATCGTTTGTTACC
>DASSWT010000103.1:0-19948 GCA_035704555.1 Saccharospirillum sp.
AAATGCGGCGACAGGACTTTCCGCCAAACAATCGCCCCGATCGACAGAGCCCCCATCAGCCACCAAACCAGGGGTTGGTCAGCCAATGGCAGGGTATGAACCAGCGCCAGTATCAGCGCCGGAGCAGACAACAAATGCAACCGCTTCCAGCGCTGATAATTCAGCCGGCCAAAAAACTGAAAGGTCGGCGCCAGAAACACCACCATCAGCGCAAGCGCCAACCACCCTGCCCAGATGGGCCAGTCCGACAAATCGGGAAACAAACCGGCCAGACTCAGGGTACGGCCCTGAGCGACCGTGGCAAACCCCAGCAACCAGGCATGAAGCAGAACGGCGACGAAGCCCAGAAAGCCCACCAGCCGGTGAATCGTCCACAGACGTGGCAGACCGCCAAACAGTAAATCCAACCGGGGTAGCCGAAAGCTCATGAGCGCGGCGAGCAGCAACAAGGTCAGCCCTACAACACCAATAAGCCGTCCGCACCAGCGAAACCAGTACAGAGGGTCAGAAGAGGGGGAAGGCCAGTGATTTAGCAGGAATATCGTTACCGGGATCAGGCCCAGTATCAACAGAATTCCATCTCCGGGTTTAAACCAGCGCATTGATGCTCCTTGTTTGGCTATGAGGTCAGCATAGCAGAGCAAAATGTGCCACAAGTGACCTGTATCAACCAAGGTTCTGATTCAAGACGAGGTCGCATCGCTGATTCTGTTAACTCAAGTTTCGAAGTTCGGGGGCACGTCGGTGGCATTGGTCCGCACCGGCTACCGGGGGTGGCCCTGTGGGGTCGGCGTAGATCCGTCCGTGGAGCCTAGATCGCAGCATCCATGCTGAGAACTACCCCACTGGGCCACCCCCGGCAGCCGCCGCTTGTCATCTCAGCGAACTCCGAAACTTGAGTATTAATCACTCAGACGTTCGCGAATTTCATCCAGTATGGCGGGGTCGTCGATGGTTGAGGGAACTTGCAGGTCTTCGCCATTAACCATCTGGCGCAGGGTTTTGCGCAGTATTTTTCCGGAACGGGTCTTGGGCAAACGGTCGACGACCAGCGACTGGTTAAAACAGGCCAGTGCGCCGATCTGCTGTCGTACCGAAGCGATCAGCTCCGCTTTCAGGGCGTCTTCATCGCCCGTGAAGCCGTCTTTCAGAACGACCATGGCGAGCGGCAGTTCGCCTTTCAGTTCATCGTGAATGCCAAAGACCGCGCATTCGGCAACGGCCGGATGAGCCGCGACAATTTCCTCCATTTCACCGGTGGAAAGCCGGTGCCCGGCCACATTGATCACGTCGTCCAGGCGTCCCATCACGAACAGATATCCGCCTTCATCACGGTAGCCACCATCGCCGGACAAATAATACCCGGGGTACTGTGCCAGATAACCCGATTTGAACCGGTCGCTGTCGCGCCATATCGTTGGCAGACAGCCGGGGGGCATAGGCAACCGGATGGCGACTGCACCCTGCTGGTGGGCATCACAGGGTTCTCCGTAGGCATCCAGAATTTCGACCTGAAAACCCGGTGTCGGCAAGGTCGCCGAACCGGCCTTAACCGGCATCTGCTCAATACCCACCGGGTTACAGGCAATGGCCCAGCCGGTTTCTGTTTGCCACCAGTGATCGAGCACCGGCAGCCCGGTCTTCTCCACCAGCCAGTCGTAGGTCGGCGGGTCGAGTCGTTCACCGGCCAGAAACAGTTTTTGCAGACTGGAGGTGTCGTACTGGCTCATCAGAGCTGCATCCGGGTCTTCTTTTCTGATCGCCCGAAACGCCGTGGGTGCAGTAAAGAGCGCCGTGACTTTATGGTCGGCGACCACCCGCCAGAAAGCACCGGCGTCGGGCGTTTTAACGGGTTTGCCTTCATACAAAACCGTGGTGCAGCCGAATATCAGTGGCGCATAGACAATGTAGGAATGGCCGACAACCCAACCAACATCGGAGGCGGCCCAGAACACTTCACCGGGGGTCATGCCGTACACAACTTCCATGCTGTAATGCATGGCGACCGCATGGCCGCCGTTGTCACGCACCACCCCCTTGGGTTTGCCGGTGGTACCCGAGGTGTACAGCACGTAAAGCGGGTCGGTGGCTTTCACCGGAACCGGATCTGCCGGCTCGGCGATCGCCATCGCTTCGTCCCAGTCTATATCGCGCCCCACCTGCATTTGCGCGACCGCCTGGGGCCGTTGCAATATCAGGGTCGATGCCGGTTTATGACGAGCCTCGTTCAAGGCCGCATCCAGAATGGGTTTGTATTCGATCACCCGGTTAACTTCGATGCCGCAAGAGGCTGAAATAACGACCGCAGGCTCGGCATCATCGATGCGTACCGCCAGTTCATGGGCGGCAAAACCACCGAATACAACCGAATGAATGGCGCCAAGGCGAGCGCAGGCCAGCATGGCCATCACCGTCTCCGGCACCATGGGCATATAGATAACCACCCGGTCACCCTTGCCCACACCCAGGCCGCGCAATACCCCGGCAACCCGTGCCGTCGCATCCCGCAATTCAAGATAGGTAAACCGCTTTACGGTTCCGGTAACCGGTGAATCATAAATCAGCGCCACCTGCTCGCCCCGGCCCGCATCAATCTGCGCATCCAGAGCCAGATAGGCGGTATTAAGCTCGCCATCCGCAAACCAGCGATACAACCCTTCATGGTCGAGACTGGAGCCCTGAGTCGGCGCCCGGTACCAGTCGATACGTTTGCTTTGCGCCAGCCAGAAGGCATCCGGGTCGGCCACACTGGCTTGATATTCAGAAAAATAATCGAGAACAGCGGGCGTCTGTGTCATGGGATCACCGTATTGTTTTGGCGTTCGGGTTTTGTGTGTGGCGGGAACCCGTGCCGGCAACCGGGTATACCTCTCGGGTGGTGCGACACTCGATCGGCGTGAACCCATCCATGGGGCCTAGGCCGCAGCATCCTTGCTGCGGACTACCCCGGAGAGGTACACCCGGCAGCCAGCACTCAGCGCGTTCTTCGCTTCAGCACTTTTAAAAGAAAACTATGCGCCGAATAACCTTTAGGTCCCATTAGACATTGGGCGTAAAACAATCCGTAAGAAACCGGCAGAGAAATGACTGAAAAATATCGGGAGAATCACTTTTTTGAAACTTTGTTTTGTTGCTGTTGACTACGACCATAAATCATCAGTCCAAAGGTACACAGCACAATGGCACTCCATTGCAGAGTACCGGGCCATTCATCAAGTACGGGGATGGCCAATAAAGCAGCACTGGCGGGCACAAAGGCCATGCACAGCGAACTGGTCATCGAACCCAGCTCGCGAATCACAAAGCCGAGCAGGAACAACGCCAGCACACTGACAATAATGCCCTGATAAACGACTTGTAACAGCACGTCGTTCAATGGCGCTTCGGGAAGAACATGCGGCATCAGCCACCAGATGGGAATAAACATCAGGCCGTTGATCCAGGGTACCCAGACCAGAATGTCACGGGTGCTGACCTGCCAGGCTTTCACGGCAGTCATATAGATCGACATGACCCAGGCAGCGGCAAACAGCAGCAACAGCCCTGCCACCGGGACCGAGTGGTTCATCAACGTCGGGCCCACCATCAGGCCATTGGCAATCACGACGAGCGCAACGCCCAGCCAGGCACCTGCGCGGAAACGCTGCTTCAACAGCACAATGGCCAGCAGACCACTGATCACCGGCAAGCTGCCATTGACCAGCACACCCGCCTGCGCCGCCGGGCTCAGTTTAAGCCCGTAAAAGCTGAGCAGGGTGTAGGGAAAGCCGCAGCCCAGTGCCACCACCAGAGCCCGCCCCCACCGAACGCTTCGCCATGGGTACGTCAGCGCCCACGGCAAAGTGCACAGTGCCGCTGTTACGTAACGCAACAGCGTAATGTCGGCCGGGGTCAGTACGGTTTGCACACCCAAACGCGACAGCACCAGCCAACCGGACCAGATGGCTACTACAACCAGTCCGCCAAGCAGGGCAAGGCCGGTTTTGGGGGTAACCGGGGCTATGGAGGTTGCCGTGCTGGAAGTCGACATACGTATTCAACATAACAGTGTTTGAGTGGGGTGGAGATTACCGTTTCCCGTTCCGGCATACCAGTCTGTACCTCCCCAGATGTCAGTCGTTCCAAAAACGTACCCCTAACTGAACACTGCAGCCTGAATTGATTACCTTTGGGACGCGGCGCGAACGTGGCAATTTCTGTATGATCGGTCATCTTTTTTGCAGGCAACTCACACAGGGTGCCTGCTGTACGCCCCTACTGAACAGGTTCGCATGAAATCCACGCTGCAATTTTCAATTTTGCTTGCCGCCACCATGGCTCTGGGGCCGCTGGCCATCGATGCCTATTTGCCAGCATTCCCGGTCATCGCCGGCGACCTGGGCGTCAGCCAGAGCCAGGTTTCCCTGACGCTGAGCCTCTACGTGTTTGGTCTGGCCCTGGGCCTGATCATTGGCGGTCCCCTGTCGGACCGCTATGGTCGGGCGCCGGTGTTGCTGACCGGTCTCGGAATATACGCTGTAAGCGCCATTGCCATTGCCCAAAGCACCGACGTCCAATGGATGATCCTGTGGCGGCTGATTCAGGCCTTCGGCGGCGGCTGGATTGCCGTTAGCGTACCGGCCCTAGTACGTGACACCGCCCGCGGGCGGGATGCCGCCCGGCTGTTCTCACTGATTGCGCTGATCATGTTTATCGCCCCGGCCATCGCTCCCTCGCTCGGCTCGATTCTGCTCTGGGTCGGCAACTGGCCGCTGATTTTCTATTTTCTGTCGGTCTACGCCGTCGGCATCGGCATACTGATGTGGTTTCGGCTGTTACGCCACCAACCCCGTAAAACCGGCGCTAAAGAACCGGTTTCGCGCTTGCTGACCAACTATTTGGCCGTGTTGAGCCACCCCATGGCCTGGCGGCATGTTGTGATTCAATCACTGGCGTTCAGCACGGTAATGCTGTTCGTGACCCATGCTTCGTTTATGTACCAGACCTGGTTTGGCTTAAACAATGCCCAGTTTTCCATCGCTTTTGCCTCCGGCGTGGTCTGTATGGGCGTATTGGGCACGCTGAACCGGCGCCTGCTGCTCAGCTATTCACCGGTACTGTTGTTGAAAATTGCTTTGGTGATTCAGGCCGGGGCATTGCTGCTGATGAATCTGCTTCTGGGCATCAATAGCCAGAGTCTGTGGGCGTTCCTGCCCATGATGATATTGGTCGGTGGCACCATCGGCGCCATTGCTCCCAACAACCAATCGGCCTATCTCGAACACTTTGGCCGGCTCAGCGGCACCGCTAGCGCGTTGATCGGGGCGTCCCAGTTCATTGTGGCCGGCACGGTCAGTACCGCCTCAACCTGGATCGTCGATGGTTCCATTCAACGCATCGCCCTGGCCATGTTTGTCTGCTCCCTGCTGGCAACCCTGAGTGGTTTGTCACTGGCCAACCACCCGGCCCATTCGGACGAGCCCGAGGCTTCCTGAAACTCGGATTTCGGGGTTCGCTCTGTGGCTTTGGCCCGTGGCGGCCACCAGTGATGCTTCTGTGGGGTCGGCGTGAATCCGTCCATGGCGGTCCGACGTCTCGGGCCTAGACCGCAGGATATGAATCCCATCCATGGGATTCACCCTCCGGGCTCGCTACGCTCATGCTAAAACGCTCCTGGCTTTTTAGTCCTTGCTGCGGACTCCCCCGCAGAGGTAACACCGGCAACCATCACTCGCATTGCGGATACCCTTAACCTAGAGTTAAAACCCAATTTGAAGCCCTCGCCTATTGCCGTCAGACTAGAAATACCTCTGGCAATCAGAAGAGTTCGCTTCATGACCTGGCAAACCGCGCAACTGACGCCACCTGCCGATCGTATTGATCTTGGCATTGGCCAGCCAGACCCGGCCCTGCTGCCGGCAGATCTGTTTGAGCAATCACATATTGATGCTGCCGTTCTGGCTTATGGAACCGAAGCTGGCGACGAACGGTTTCGCTCCGCACTGGCGCACTGGCTAAACCAGCACCAGAGTCAGCCTGCGAGCCCCGACAACCTCATGGTGACCACCGGGTCATCCAACGCGCTCGACATGATCTGCACCCGGTTCAGCAAGCCCGGCGATACAGTTCTGGTGGAAGACCCCACCTATTTCATCGCCCGCAAACAGCTAGCCGACCATGGTCTCACCGCCGTTGCGGTACCCATGGATGACGACGGCGTCGATATTCTGGAGCTGGCAGCACGGATCGAGCAGCACAAGCCCGCCTTCTTTTACACCGTTCCGACCTTTCACAACCCGACCGGGATTACCCAAAGCGCTGAGCGCCGGGCGCAACTGGTCGCGCTCGCACGGGATACCGCCTGCCCGGTGGTCGCCGATGACGTTTATCAGTATCTGTTTTACGCCGGGCCGCCGCCCGACCCACTGGCCAGCCTCGACGAGCGGGCGCCGGTGTTGTCAATTGGTTCCTTTTCCAAACTGCTGGCGCCTGGCCTGCGCCTTGGCTGGATTCAGGGGCAGCCGGAGATGCTGTCCCGCCTGATTGGCAGCGCGCTGCTGGCGAGTGGGGGTGGCCTGGCGCCGGTGACGTCCAGCCTAGTCAGGCCATTGCTGGAAGACGGTCGCTTCGATCAGCACCTGGCGCGGCTAACAACCGTTTATCGAAAACGACTGGCAGCACTGGTGCGAGGGCTTGAGGAGCATCTGGGAGATCGGCTGGTGTGGCATGCGCCAGAAGGCGGGTTTTTTATCTGGACGCACTGGCGCAACGGGGCCGATACCGAAGCCTTGCTGCCCCGGGCTCATAAGGCGGGTGTGGGCTATCAGCCCGGGGGTAAATTTTCAGACTCGACCGACCAGGCCAGCGCCATGCGGTTGTGCTTCGCCTTTTATGATGAAGCACAACTGACCGAGGCTAGCCTCAGGCTGAGTCAGCTCGGAGGCTAGCCGTCTGATTCGGCTTTAAAGCGGGCAGACAGCGCCGGTGCCTTTGAGACCGCAATACCCGTTCGGGTTTTTCAGCAAGTACTGCTGATGGTAGGTCTCTGCGTAATAAAACGGCGGCATCGGGCCGATTTCGGTGGTGATGCTGCCCTTGCCCTGAGCTCCCAATGCTTTCTCGAAGGCATCGCGGGTCTGTTTCGCAACGGCCAGTTGCTCGTCGGAACCGTAAATCGCCGAGCGATACTGGGTGCCGATGTCGTTGCCCTGGCGCATGCCCTGAGTCGGGTCGTGCGCTTCCCAGAAGGATTTCAGCAAGGCCGCCAGCGACAGCTGGTTCGGGTCGTAAACCACGCGGACAGCCTCGGTATGACCGGTCAGGCCGGAACAGACTTCCTCGTAGGTTGGGTTCGGCGTCAGGCCGCCCGCGTAGCCAACCGCCGTGTTGCGAACACCTGGCAGGGTCCAGAAATGGCGCTCGGCTCCCCAGAAGCAGCCCATGGCGAGGATGATTTCCTCGCAGCCATCGGGTGTATCACGCATGTCGATATCAAACACCGCATGCTGGTAATCAATCGGTAGCGGTGTTTCCCGGCCGGGCAGCGCTGAGCTGGCGGCGGGCAATTCGGTGGATCGGGCCATAACGGTCTCCTGGGTGGCTGGATGCCAGTACTATCTCTGGTAAATGCTATGTTTGGTAAATCATTGCACCCTAAATGAGCGCCAACTATAGTGAATTCAATGGGTACTGATCACCCATTTACTTTCTGTTGCCTCAGCCGATAACCGGAAAGGTCCTGTCATCTGGAGACTTTGATGTCCGACAACCATAGACGCTTTCAACGCATTGAATTCAATGCTCGCACCGAATTGCGCCTGGGTGACCCGGCCAACCCCGACATATACCCCGGCATTTTACGCGACATCAGCCTGAAAGGCGCTCTGGTCGTACTCGGGGATACCGGGCGCACTCCCGAAGCCAGCAGTAAAGGCCAACTTATTGTCCAGCTCGATCAGAGTGACATCGTGCTGACCATGGATGTCGAAGTGGCTTACTACCACGCAGAGCGCCACGCCTGCGGGCTGAACATCCTGACCATGGATGTCGACACCGCCTCCCATCTGCGGCGCCTGGTCGAAGTCAATCTCGGTGACGATGCCGCCCTGCAACGGGAGCTCAGCAATCTGATCGAAGTGATGGAAGCCGAACACGGCTAGTGAACTGATTCCGCTTTTTTTTGGCCGCCAATGCCAGTATTGCGTAATAAGTAGCGTTTTCCCGTATACCTCGTTGAAGTTTGACCATCGCTGTGACAGTTTCTGCGCCACTCGGCTGTCCGGGACCGTCTTGTTACGTCCATCGATTTTTATGACGGCCTCTTCCGGCCGAGCTCCTATTCAACGATTTATTCCGGATAGAAACACTCTCAAAGGGAGATTACCTATGATGAAACCCATCGCAATCGACTGGCGCCTGACCTTGGCCGCCACACTGATCACCGGTGTTGCACTGGCGGGCTGCTCACAGGGCGGCGAAGATACCGCGTCGCAAACCAGCTCTGATGAACCCGCTGAATCTGCCAAAACCCGTGAAGCCACAGGTGATGTTCACCCGGTTACCGGCGAGCCGCTGGCCGAAGAGCAAGTATTCACCTACCGCGCTCTGGATGAGTCTTCATCGCTGGACCCTCAGTTGGTTGAAGACGTCGATGGCTCCTACATCGTACGCGATCTGTTTGAAGGCCTGCTCAATTCAAACGAACAAGGCAACGTCATCCCCGGTGTGGCCGAGCGCTACGAGACCGAAGACAACCAGACCTGGACCTTTTACCTGCGTGACGATGCCAAATGGTCCGACGGCGAACCGGTCACCGCCCAGGATTTCGTCTACGCCTGGCGTCGTGCTGTCGACCCGGAACTGGCTTCACCCTACGCCTGGTACATGAGCCTGATGGCGCTGGAGAATGTTGAAGCCATCCTGGAAGGCGAATTACCACCTTCCGAACTGGGCGTTGAAGCCATTGACGACACCACGCTTCGTGTCAGCCTCAGCCGGCCTCTGCCCCATTTCGCTCAGATGGTGACACACGCCACCACTTTTCCAGCGCCGCAATGGGTGATCGAAGAGCACGGTGAAGACTGGACCAAACCCGGCAATCTGGTGGGCAATGGCGCCTTTGTGCTGACCGAGCACGTGATCAACGAACGCCTGGTGCGCGAACGCAATGAGCTGTACTGGAACAACGAAGACAACCTGATGGACAAGGTGGTTACCCTGGTCATCAACGATGAGAACCAGGCGCTGAACCGCTACGACGCCGGTGAACTCGACAAGACCGACGTCCCCGCCGGCCAATACCCGCGCCTGGAGTCCGAGTATCCGGACCAGACCCACGTTTTCCCGCAGCTGTGTAACTATTACTACATTTTCAACACCAACGTAGAACCCTTCGACGATCCGCGTGTACGCCGGGCGCTGTCTTACGCCATCGACCGCAACGTGATCGTTGACAACGTCCTCCAGGGCGGCCAGTACCCGGCCTATACCTTCACCCCAACCCTGACCGCCGGTTTCACACCTCCGGATGTAGCCTGGGGTGAATGGACTCAGGAAGAGCGTGACGCCCGCGCCGTCGAATTGCTCGCCGAAGCCGGCTACGGCCCGGACAACCCGCTGGAAACCAGCCTGCTGTACAACACCGATGAAGCCCACCGCAAGGTGGCCATTGCCGTCAGCAGCATGTGGGAAGAGAAGCTCGGTGTGGACGCCGAGCTGGAAAACCAGGAATGGACCACCTTCCTGACCACGCGCAGCGAAGGTAACTTTGAAATTGCCCGTGGCGCCTGGTGCGGCGACTACAACGAGGCGTCCACCTTCCTGGATCTGATGCAGTCCCGTTCCGGGTATAACGACGCCAACTACGATTCGGAAGAATACGACCGTCTGCTGGCCGAGGCCCAGACCCAATCGGACCCAAGCGCCAACTACACGGCCATGGAAGAACTGATCGCTGTCGACATGCCCAACGCCCCGGTTTACCACTACACAGAGACCATCATGCTCAAACCGGATGTCAAAGGCTGGCCCTTTGATGACATTCAGCAAAACATCTACAGCCGCAACCTCTACATCGTTGCCGACCAGGCTGTAAACCGCTGAAGCGTTCCTGGCCGGGGTCATGCCCCGGCCTTTCACCCTGAAAACATACCGGTACAAACCCCATCCAAGCGCTCCGAATTGTAAAAATCAGCGACGATAAACGCCTTTAACAACCTCGATTGCCAAGCCTGCGTCACAGAATCACCAGTAAAGTGAACCATACAGTCATTTTTTTTGGCACGCAGATTGATGTTTATTGCAGGATGTGAAAGTTTACATCCCTTGTTTCGCATCGGGTTATGACCTGGAAACAGACACTGTTGTGAGCCAACCCTTACCCGGGAACTGGCTTGTCATATGTCATCTACTAATAAATAGAACGATTCATAAGAGGGTTAATCATGAAAACTCTGCACAAAACGCTGGCAGCGGCCGTCGTTTCCGCCTCATTAATGGGCACTCCCGTACTCGCTGAAGAAACCCACCCGGTCACTGGCGAGAAGCTGGCCGAGGAACAGGTATTTACCTACCGCGCGCTGGATGAGTCCTCCTCTCTGGACCCACAGGTCGTTGAAGACGTTGATGGTTCCTACATCGTACGTGACCTCTTCGAAGGTCTGCTCAATTCAGATTCCGAAGGCAACATCGTACCGGGCGTGGCCGAACGCTGGGAAACCGACGACAACCAGACCTGGACGTTCCACCTGCGTGACGACGCAAAATGGTCCGATGGCAAACCCGTCACCGCGCACGACTTCGTCTACGCCTGGCGCCGCGCCGTTGATCCGGAACTGGCCTCACCCTATGCCTGGTATATGAGCCTGATGGCGCTGGAAAACGTCGATGCCGTTCTGGAAGGCGAGATGGAAGCTTCAGCCCTGGGCGTTGAAGCCCTCGACGACCATACCCTGCGCGTCAACCTGTCCCGCCCGTTGCCCTATTTCGACCAGATGGTCACCCACGCCACGACCTTCCCGTCACCCCAGTGGGTAATTGAAGAGCACGGTGAAGACTGGACCAAACCCGGCAACCTGGTCGGAAACGGTGCCTTCGTATTGACCGAGCACGTGATCAACGAACGCCTGGTACGCGAACGCAACGAACTGTACTGGGACAACGAAAACAACTTTATGGACAAAGTGGTCACCCTGGTCATCAACGATGAAAACCAGGCCCTGAACCGCTACGACGCCGGCGAACTGGATAAAACAGAGATCCCGGCCGGTCAGTACCCGGCTCAGGAAGCCGAACGTCCGGACGAAGCTCATGTTTTCCCGCGCTTGTGCAATTATTACTATTCGTTCAACAACGAAGTAGCACCGTTTGACGACGCCCGCGTCCGCAAGGCTCTGTCGTACGCCATTGACCGCGATATCATCGTCGACAATGTACTTCAAGGCGGCCAGTTCCCGGCTTACACCTTCACACCGGAGCTGACCGCAGGCTTTACCCCACCCGACGTAGAATGGGGCGAATGGACACAGGCTGAGCGAGATGCTCGTGCCAAAGAATTGTTGGCAGAAGCTGGCTACGGTCCGGACAACCCGCTACAAACCACCCTGTTGTACAACACCGATGAAGCCCACCGCAAAGTGGCCATTGCCGTCACCGCGATGTGGAAGCAAAAACTCGGCGTTGAAGCCACGCTGGAAAACCAGGAATGGACCACCTTCCTGACCACCCGTGGCGAAGGCAATTTCGAGATTGCCCGCGGTGCCTGGTGTGGCGACTATAATGAAGCTTCCACCTTCCTCGACCTGATGCAGTCTGAATCCGGCTACAACGACGCCAATTACGACTCGGCCGAGTACGACCGCCTGGTAGCTGAAGCCCAGACCATGTCCGACCCGAGCGCCAACTATACCAAGATGGAAGAGCTGGCCGCTGAAGACATGCCCAATGCACCGGTTTACCACTACACCGGCATCATTATGGTCAAACCTGACCTGAAAGGCTGGCCATATGAAGATGTTCAACAGAACATCTACAGCCGTAATCTCTACAAAGTCGCACAGTGATCGCATAACACCGTGCTGAGACACAGCGGCCTCCGGGCCGCTGTTTATTGAGAACACCCCCTGTTTATCAAACCACTCGGCTGTTTCCTTTTTGTTTTCAAAGGTTTACGGGTTTATACCGAACTAAGTCCGGTTTCTTTTTCGGTTTGGACGTCAGGCTGGGTAAAATCGCCGGTCAACATTTTGCAGGCATCTTCACTATGTTCAATTTCGTGCTACGCCGGATCGCCGTGGCGATTCCGACCCTGCTTATTCTGGTATCTGTTTCGTTTTTTCTGATGTTTTCCGCCCCGGGTGGCCCGTTCACGTCTGAACGACCTATCCCGGAAGAGGTTATGGAAAACATTGAAGCCAAATACAATCTCGACAAGCCGGTTTACCAGCAATTGGGCATTTACATCTGGAACATCGTCACCGACTTCGATTTTGGTCCTTCATTCCGCTACCAGGACAGAACCGTCCTGGATCTGATTGAAAGTGGCTTCCCGGTTACGCTGACCTACGGTTTCTGGGCTTTTGTGTTCGCCGTTAGTATCGGTGTCAGCCTGGGCGTCATAGCCGCGCTCAAACACAATACCGCCACTGATTACAGTGCTGTAAGCGTCGCTATTGTCGGCCAGGTATTGCCCAACTTCGTGATGGCACCGCTGCTGGTGCTGGTCTTTGTGCTCTGGCTCGGCTGGCTGCCCGGCGGCGGCTGGCAAGGTGGCCAGATCGAGTACATTATATTGCCCGCCATTGCACTCGGGACCAGTTTTCTGGCCAGCATTGCGCGCATCACCCGCTCCAGCATGCTGGAAGTATTGAATTCCAACTATATTCGCACTGCCAGGGCCAAAGGCCTGCCGTTTAGATACATCGTCTGGCGCCATGCCCTGAAGCCCGCCATGTTGCCGGTCGTGTCCTACCTTGGCCCGGCCTTTGTCGGCATGATTACCGGTTCGGTCATCATCGATTCGTACTTCACCACTGGCGGTATTGGCGTGCATTTCATCAATGGCGCCCTGAACCGGGACTACGCCGTCATCATGGGGTTCACCATTCTGCTTGGCACCCTGACCATCACTTTCAACATGCTGGTCGACATTTTATACGCCTGGATTGACCCCAAGATTCGTTACTAAGGTTTGACATCATGCTGACGCACAAGAAAACCAATGTGGAAACCCTGGCCAACAACCTCGGCGACGTACCCATCGCCGGGCGCAGTCTGTGGCGCGACGCCATGCACCGCTTTTCCCGCAACAAAGCCGCTATGGCCGGCCTTGTTGTGCTCGGCCTGATCTTTCTGTTTGCTGCCATCGGCCCTTTTATTGCCGCCTGGCACTATTCCGATATTGACTGGTCACTGATGGGCAATGCGGCCAGTGCCGGACAGCCCTCCATCGCCAACGGTCATTATTTCGGTGTCGACGATTTGGGGCGTGATTTGTTCGCACGCACCGTTCAGGGCAGCCAGATATCCCTGATGGTTGGCACTATCGGCGCTCTGATTGCTGTTGTTATCGGTACTCTGTACGGGGCAACAGCCGGCTACTTCGGCGGCAGAGTCGACAGTATCATGATGCGCACCGTCGACATCCTGATGTCGATCCCTTACATGCTCTTCCTAATCCTGCTGCTGGTAATGTTTGGCCGTTCAATTCTGCTGATTTTCATCGGTATTGGTGCCATTTCCTGGCTGGAAATGGCGCGGATCGTGCGGGGCCAAACTCTGTCGATCAAAAACAAGGAATTCATTGAAGCGGCCGTTGCCTCCGGTGTCCGGCCATTCAAAATCGTGCTGCGCCACGTAGTCCCCAACCTGTTAGGGGTAGTGGTGGTATACGCCACCCTGCTGGTGCCACAGATGATTCTGACTGAGTCGTTCATCTCTTTCCTCGGCCTCGGCGTGCAGGAACCCCAGACCTCCTGGGGGGCGCTGATCAACAACGGCGCCGGCACCATGCGCTACGGCACTCTCTGGCAACTGATGTTCCCACTCGGTTTCTTCATCGCCACCCTTTTGAGTTTTTTCTTTGTTGGTGACGGCCTGCGCGACGCGCTTGACCCGAAAGACCGCTGAGTCACAGGAGCCACTGAATCATGAGTTTATTATCAGTAAACGACCTTGGGGTCAGCTTCGACACCCTCGACGGACAAGTCAACGCGGTCAACGGGGTCAGTTTCGACCTGGCCAGGGGCGAAACCCTGGCCATCGTCGGCGAATCCGGCTCGGGCAAGAGCCAGACCGCCTTTTCCATCATGGGCCTGCTGGCCCGCAACGGCCACGCCAGCGGCAGTGTTAAATTCGACGGCGTTGAAATCCTGAACCTGCCCGAACAGGGCATGAACCGCATTCGCGCCGACAAAATCGGCATGATCTTTCAGGACCCGATGACGTCGCTGAACCCCTTTATGAAAGTCAGCAACCAGATGACCGAAGTGCTGATGCACCACAAAGGTATGGCACGCCAGGATGCCTTGGAAGAATCCATTAAAATGCTCGATGCGGTGCGCATTCCCGAAGCCCGCAACCGTATTCACATGTACCCGCACGAATTCTCCGGCGGCATGCGCCAGCGGGTAATGATCGCCATGTCACTGCTGTTGCGCCCGCAATTGCTGATCGCCGACGAACCGACCACAGCGTTGGACGTTACCGTTCAGGCCCAGATCATGAAACTACTCAGAGACCTTCAAGTCGAGTTCGGCACCGCCATCATCCTGATCACCCACGACCTCGGCGTCGTCGCCGGTGCCTGTGAAAACACCCTGGTAATGTACGGCGGCCGGGTCATGGAATACGGCTCTACCGAAAACCTGTTTGAAAACCCAAGCCACCCATACACTCAGGGCCTGTTACGCGCCATCCCGCGGCTCGACCAGGAAGGCGAAGAGTTGCTGACCATTCCCGGCAACCCGCCCAACATGCTCAAATTGCCACAAGGTTGCCCGTTTCAGCCACGCTGCTCCTTCGCGCATGATCGCTGCATTACCACTGAACCCGCGCTTACAGACAACAACAGTCTGAAACGTGAACGCGCCTGCCATCTAGACCCGGAGGCACTGGTATGACCGAACATATTCAAGCCGAACGCAAGCCAGAAGACACCACAACCGATACGCGTGACAAACTGCTGTCGGTTCGCGACCTGAAAGTCTACTTCGACATTTTCCCCAAAGGGGCCATGCCGTGGACCAAGCCGCGTAAACTGAAAGCCGTTGATGGCGTCAGTTTCGACCTCTACGGCGGCGAAACCCTGGGCGTCGTGGGTGAATCCGGCTGCGGTAAGTCGACCCTGGCGCGGGCCGTGATCCGCATGTTGCCAGTCGAAGGCGGCGAAGTAGTCTGGCTCGGTCAGGACCTGGCCCCGCTGAAAGACAAAGCGATGCGCAACCACCGCAAAGACATTCAGATGATCTTCCAGGACCCGCTGGCTTCGCTGAACCCGCGCATGACCATCGGCCAGATCATCGCCGAGCCGCTGGAAACCCACTACCCGAATCTGAGCCGCACCGAGGTGAAAGAGCGTGTCGCCGACATGATGCAAACCGTCGGCCTGCTGCCCAACCAGATCAACCGCTATCCGCATGAGTTCTCCGGCGGGCAATGCCAGCGAATCGGCATCGCCAGGGCCCTGGTGCTCAAACCCAAACTGATCATATGCGACGAACCGGTCTCAGCACTCGACGTTTCGATTCAGGCCCAGGTCATCAACCTGCTGATGTCGCTGCAGAAGAAAATGGGCCTGTCGCTGATCTTCATTGCCCACGACCTGAGCGTGGTCAAACACATCTCCACGCGCATCATGGTGCTCTACCTGGGCAATGTTATGGAAGTAGCCGACGCAGCGGATATCTACCGACAGCCACGCCACCCCTACACCCAGGCGCTAATTTCAGCGGTCCCAATCCCGGACCCGAAGATCGAACGCAACAAAGAGGTCATCCTGATCGAAGGCGACCTGCCCAGCCCAATCAACCCACCCTCAGGCTGCGTCTTCCGCACCCGCTGCCCGCGTGCTGAAGCCAAATGTGCCGAGCAAAAACCGGAGCTGATCTTTGCCAAAGGCACCCACCAGGTCGCCTGTCACTTTCACGACTGAGAAACACGAGCTCTTAAACTGGCGTTTAAGAGCTCGTGTTTGGTGCCTTGCCATGAGTCCGTGCCAGGCACCGGGTATACCTCTCCAGGGTCGGCGTAAACCCGTCCATGGGGCCTAGACCGCAACATCCTTGTTGCGGACTACCCTGGAGAGGTATACCCGGCACCTGACACTCAGCCTTTTGCGAACTCCAAGCTTGAGATTCAAGAACTAAACTCGTCTAAATAGCCTTGGCCCGCTCAGGGTACCGATTGATTCACAAAAAAAGGGCTGTCAAAAACCAGCCCGTTTTTACAATTCCGGAATCAAACGCTTAAAAGTTCAGCGGAACTTCCAAACCAATATTGAAGGATGAAGCGTCATAGGTATCCGACTCATAGTCGTAATCCAGACTAGAGTAACCAACGACGATAAACTCCCACCCAGCCCGCAAGACAAGACCGGTAGAGCTTTCAAAATCGAATGAATCGTCATCGACCGTCAAATTGGGGCTCAGGTGACGCGTCAGACCCCCACCCACAAAAAATCCGGACCCAACCTCATACCGGGCCGTCAGCTCAACCGGGAATGCTGTTTTCGAGACATCGATATTGGTCGCCTGAGACGTTGAGTATTTCCAGCCAATAACAGCCCGCAAATCCAGACCTGTAACCGGCGTTTCAACCAACACTCCGCCGTTGAACACCACCCCATTACCAGCTTTGATATCCTGCTCTGTCCCATCTTCATACATAATTGTGATCAGCGTATCGCCGCCAAACTGCGCATCCAACCCGATCAAAGGAGCTGCAGACCATTCCTCCGCCATTACCGACATCGGAATCATCATGACAACCAACCCCATCACACCCCTCATACCACGACCCAACCCGGCAAACCCCATGCCTTTCTCCAGTCAATAAATTGAAAAGACATGATAAACAGACAGAGCACATTGTTTCAATGTGTAACTTCAACAAATCAACTTAACCGCTTTCGCAACAATCCATTGGCAATATTGCACTGTCCACACCTGTCCGTTTGGTTACAATCGTACTAATTGAAATTTAACCGCAGATCGAGTGTTGGCTGCCGGGTTGGCCTGTCCGGGGAAGTCTGAGGCATGGATGCCGAAGTCTAGGCCCCATGGATGGGTTCACGCCGCCCCCGGACAGGCCAACCCGGTGGCCAACACGAACGCCTGGCGCCAAAAGACCACGGAGCCGTTGGCCAACGACTTGCGTTACACTGAGCCAAAGCCAATTAATCAGACGGTGCCAATGGGCATTGTCATCCAAACAACAGGATTCACCGATGCCCGAGTATCGCTCCAGAACCACCACCGCCGGTCGCAACATGGCAGGCGCACGCGCCCTCTGGCGTGCCACCGGCATGAAAGACGACGACTTTCAGAAACCGATTATTGCCGTCGCCAACAGCTTCACCCAGTTCGTACCGGGCCACGTGCACCTGAAAGACATGGGCCAGTTAGTGGCGCGGGAAATCGAAAAAGCCGGCGGCGTCGCCAAAGAATTCAACACCATCGCCGTTGATGACGGCATCGCCATGGGCCACGACGGCATGCTCTACAGCCTGCCCTCGCGCGAAATCATCGCCGATTCTGTCGAATACATGGTCAACGCCCACTGCGCCGACGCCCTGGTGTGCATATCCAACTGCGACAAAATCACCCCGGGAATGCTGAACGCCGCCATGCGGCTGAACATACCGGTCATCTTCGTCTCCGGCGGCCCGATGGAAGCCGGTAAAACCAAACTGGCCGATCACGGCCTCGACCTGGTCGACGCCATGGTCATCGCCGCCGACGACAGTGCAGACGACGAAACCGTCGCCGAATACGAACGCAGCGCCTGCCCGACCTGCGGTTCCTGCTCCGGCATGTTCACCGCCAACTCCATGAACTGCCTGACCGAAGCCATTGGCCTCTCGCTGCCCGGCAACGGCAGCACCCTGGCCACCCACTCCGACCGTCGCCGCCTGTTTGAAGAAGCCGGCCACCGCATCGTCGACCTTGCCAAGCGTTATTACGAAGGCAACGACGAATCGGTATTGCCGCGCACCATCGCCAACTTCAAAGCGTTCGAGAATGCCATGGCGCTCGACATTGCCATGGGCGGCTCCACCAACACCATTTTGCACCTGCTGGCCGCCGCCCAGGAAGGCGAAGTCGATTTCACGTTAAAAGACATCGACCGCCTGTCGCGCCAGATTCCGCAGCTGTGCAAAGTCGCGCCGAACAACCCGAACTATCATATGGAAGACGTTCACCGCGCCGGTGGCGTCTACGGCATTCTGGGTGAACTCGACCGCGCTGGCCTGCTGCACGCCGAACTGCCCACTGTTCACTCTGCCACCCTGGCCGAAGGCCTGGCCCAGTGGGACATCATGCGCACCGAAGACTCAGCGGTGAAACAGTTCTTCCGCGCAGGCCCGGCGGGCATCCCCACTCAGGAAGCCTTTAGCCAGTCGACCCGCTGGCCCACACTCGATGGTGATCGCCAGAAAGGCTGCATTCGCAGTGCCGAACATGCCTACAGTCAGGAAGGTGGGCTTGCCGTGTTGTACGGCAATATCGCCGAAGACGGCTGCGTGGTGAAAACCGCCGGGGTTGACGAAAGCATTCTGACGTTCCGTGGCAAAGCCCGCATTTTCGAAAGCCAGGATTCCGCCGTCGCCGGCATTCTCGACAACCAGGTCAAAGCCGGTGATGTCGTCATTATTCGCTACGAAGGCCCCAAAGGCGGCCCGGGCATGCAGGAAATGCTGTACCCGACCAGTTACCTGAAGTCCAAGGGTCTCGGTAAAGAATGCGCACTGCTCACCGACGGTCGTTTCTCCGGCGGCACCAGTGGTTTGTCAATCGGTCATGCCTCGCCCGAAGCTGCTGCCGGTGGAGCCATTGCGTTAATTCAGGACGGCGACGACATCGTCATCGACATTCCCAACCGCTCTATCAATGTCGATGTGTCCGATGACGTGCTGGCCGAGCGCCGTGCCGAGATGGCGAACAAGGGTGCCCTGGCCTGGAAACCCGCTGCACCGCGCAAGCGCAAAGTCACCGCGGCCTTAAAAGCCTACGCCATGCTGGCCACCAGTGCCGACAAGGGCGCGGTGCGCAACCTGGACATGCTGGAAGACTGATACCCGGATGACTAACCCCCTGACACGCCGGCTGGCCCTGGGCTTCGCCGGCGTTTTTGCGTTAATGCTGATCTTCATCGGTGTCCGACTTTTCAGTTGGGCGCCTGAGCCCTGGCTGTTGCAGCAACTGAACGCCGCCGGCTTTGAACTGGAGGCAGAATCCTTCGGCACCCAACAGAACCAGGGGTTCAGCCGCACCTGGACCGATGTTGCCTACGGCAATGAGCAGAACGACTGGGTAGCGTCGCGGATTCAGATCAGCCTTAACCCGGTGTCCATTCTGATCGGCCAACCGCAGATCCGTGACATTCAGATCACCGACGGCTTCTGGTTCAGCCGAAACCCAAACTCAAGGGACGGGCTGGCCGATTTCACCCGTTTACTCGATGCTCTGGCTCCTCAGCGCCTGGAACTGAGCGGCGGCAACCTGGTCTCAGGGAACCTGGAAATCACGCAACTGCAGGCGGTATTCGAACGCCGGGGCAGCAGCAACCGATACAATACCCAGGTGACGGCCCAGTGGGCACACAAAGACGTCAGGGCCAGCAGCACGGCCCAGGCCATCCTGCAATGGCAAAACGAAGCCGTGCGGCTCAGTGACGCCGAGTTCAGCTCAGTGGTTACCGCTGGCCCCTGGCCCGGAAACGCCAGCGGCCAATGGCGCGAAGCCCGGCTTGATGG
>DASSWT010000009.1:0-36074 GCA_035704555.1 Saccharospirillum sp.
CCGTTCGCCGATCAGGTCCAGGCCGACAAAATCGAGGCCATCGGCCACCAGCTTGGGGCCGATTTTACGGCAGACGCGTTTTTGCTCATCGGTCAGTTTCCAGGTGTGGGCGCTGCCGCCGGCCTGAATATTGGCGCGTACATCGCCCTCGGCGGGCTTGCGGTGGTAGGCGCCGATGGCTTTGCCGTTGAGCATCAAAACTCGTACATCGCCATGTTCCGCGCCTTCAATGTAAGCCTGCAGAATGACGTAGTTGTTGCGTTCCCGGTCTATGTAGAAATCGAGCAGACTTTTGATGCTCGATTGTGCCGCCTTTTCCAGAACGATAACGCCGTGGCCGCCGCTGCCATCCAACGGCTTCAGAATCCACTTTGCCCGATCGCTTTCGCGAATAACGCGCAGCAGGTAGTCCTTGTTCTTGGACACATGGGTTTCCGGCAGGAAGTGGTTTTCCGGGTCATGAAAGGTGGTGGTATAGAGCTTGTTGCTGGCCTTGCGCACGCCATCGACGTCGTTGATGACCAGGGTTTCATTCTTGACCGCATCCAGAAAACTCAGAATGGTCGGGTCGATCGGTGGATCCTTGCGGATCATGATGCAATCGAAGGCATGCAATGGCAGCATTTTTTCATCGAAACGGATTTTTTTGTACAGCGCGGCGACACTTTCAGGCACTTTATCGATCGGCTGAATGACCCGCGAAAAACCGTTGACCACGTTGTTGCGCACGGTCAGGTTCTGCGGATACAGCAGCGCCACCTTGTGGCCGCGTGTCAGGCACTCCTGGATCATCACCAGGGTAGAGCTTTTGCCGGGTTCGATGTCTTCCCAGGCGTTGATCAGAAAAGCAATGTACATGGCTTACCCTTTGCGAATGTTTGGAGACGGTAATGCTCGGCTACCGTGCTTGGCTCAGCCTAACCCCTTGGTGCTCGGGCGGCAACCGGGCGCCGGAGTTTACGTTTGAAGCCGGGGGCCTGCAAAGGCTTTATTCGTCATACTGCACCTGGCTCCTCCGGGGCGGACTTCAGGCTGTGGTAACCGCCGACGACCCGGGTCAGGGTGGTAACGGCGCAGAGCCCGAAAAATGCCCAGGCCAGCCAGACGAAATGCCCCGGAAACAGACACATGGCGACCAGAAAGGCGATGGTTTCGGTGCCCTCCGCCAACCCTCCGAGATAATAGAAGCCTTTGCTGGGGTAAGCCATACTGCTCAGGTTGCGCCGTTCAGCCAGAATGGCAAAGGCGAGAAAACTGCTTGCCGTGCCCATAAACCCCCACAACAGAAAAGCCGCCGCCAGGGCATGGTCGGCTGGGTTGGCCAGCGCAAAGCCGGCGATGACCGCAGCGTAGAAGACAAAGTCCAGCACGATGTCGAGCATGGCGCCGGCGTCGGTAGCGCCCTGAAGCCGGGCCAGTTCACCATCGAGCCCGTCGGCCAGGCGATTGAGTAAAATCGCGACCAACGCAGTGCTGTAAAGTTCCAGGGCCAGAAAAGGGATCACCAGCATACCCAGCGCGAAACCGGCCAGGGTAACCTGATTCGCCCGGATGCCGTGCCGGTCGACACGCCGAGCCAGTCGATTCAGGGGCGGTTTGATCAGGCTCAGGGTCCAGCGGTCAAGCATGGGCGGTCTCCAGTTCAATGAGTTGGCCCTGGTCGGGGCGGTCGGCCGGGTCATGCGTCACCATTAATGCGGGTATGCCCAGTTCAAGGATTCGGCCAAACACCCAGTCCCGGAACTGGCCACGCAGGTGCTGGTCCAGTTTGGAGAAGGGCTCGTCCAGCAGGATAAGTCGGGGCTCGGCCAGCAGCGTGCGCAGCAGACTGATGCGCGCGCGTTGCCCGCCGGACAGGGTGGCAACGTCCCTTTGTTCAAAGCCCGTCAGCCCGGCGCTGCCTAATGCCGAGGCGATACGCTCGCGTTGCTGTTCCCGGCTCAGGCCTCCGGGCAGTGCAAACACCAGATTCTGATACAGGTTCAAATGCGGAAACAGCAGATCGTCCTGAAACAGAATCCCGACCTGGCGCTGTTCGATGGGCACGGTTAACAGACTCTGACCGTGCAGCCGGATGTCGCCACTAAGCTTGAACAGGGGTGGCAGAGTTCCCGAAATGGCTGCCAGCAAGGTTGATTTACCCGACCCGCTGGGCCCCATAACAGTGGCGATGTCGCCCGGTTCCAGCTGCATCGTAATTGGCTGGAACAGAGGTTGGTGATTGAGCGCAAGGCTCAGTTGATCGATCTCGAATGCCATTTGTTGTCCGTTCATGTCAGGTTTGACCCTGTTGCAGGGCCCGGTGGTGCCGGTAGCGCCAGGCGGCCAGCCCCAGCGCCAGGGCAAACCCCGCCAGCGGCAGGGATTGCTGCACCAGGGCGTACACCGCCATGCTGCGCCGGTTGCTGCCACTGGCCAGGCTGACCGCCTCGGTGGTCACCGTAGCGAAGCGTCCGCCACCGATGAACAGGGTCGGTAAATATTGCGCAACTGACACGGCAAAACCGGTCGCCAGGGTATAGCCGATCGGCCGCCACAGTTGGCCCAGTTTAATGTGCCAGAAGGTCCGCAGGCGATGACCGCTGAGGCTCAGGCCAACCCAGGTGTAGCGTTCGTCGAAGGCGCGGTAGGGGCCACTGAGCGTCAGAAAGGTATAGGGCAACACAAAGACCAGATGCGACCAAACCAAAACCCACCAGCGCCCACCGAGATTCAGCCAGGCCAGGCTGACCTGAAAGCCGAACAGAAACGCGATTTGCGGCACCAGCAGCGGCAGGTAGAGCACCCAGATCAGTCGCTGGGCGGTAAAGGCTGGCTGTTGCTGACGCAGCCGGACTTCGTTTTCCAGCGCGCCGACCACCAGCACCAGAGCGATAATGGCCGCAGTAAGGCCGGTGCTCAGTGTCAGCCAGAGTGGTTCAAGCAAGCGGTCCGGTGCGGTCGTCCAGGTGCTTGCACTGAACTGCCCGGGCCAGAGGTCGGGGAAGCGCCACTGACCGGCAAACGACCAGAGAATCAACACCAGCAATGAGGCCAGATAAAACAGAATGCCGGGTATCAGCAGCAGCGATGCCCCCAGGCGCAGGCCGGTTGGAAAACGCGGGCGTTTACCGTTGCCAAGCAGGTACAGCGATATCGCTCGTAACGGCCGCTCCAGCCCATACATCACCGCCAGGGTCAGCACCGTGACCAGTAGCAGGGTGGTTGCCGCCGCTGCACCAGGAAGCCGCAGCAGCAAGTCCGGATCGTTGAATAGCCGGGTGGCCATCACCGCCAGCGTAGGTGGGGCAGTAGGCCCGGCGATCAGGGCAATATCGACAACCGAGAGGCTGAACGCAATGACGGCATAAAAGGGTAACCTCAATCGGCTATACAGTACCGGCCAGATCAGTGTCAGCCAGACCTTTCCCGGCCGGTAACCCAGGCTGGCGCCGAGCCAGAGCGTCTTTTCGACCTTCAGGGCGGGCAGGGAGGCCAGCGCCATAAACAGCAAAAAGGGAATTTCCTTCAGCGCCAGCACCAGCATCAGGCTCAGGCCATAGGGGTCTCTGAAGGTCATCCAGTTGGGCGGGTAATCAGGCCAGCCGGTGAGCACGGCGAGCCAGCGAACCAGCCAGCCACTGGGGGCTACCAGAAAGCCAATGCCGATGGCAAAAGCGGCGTGGGGGACCGATAAAATCGGCGCCAGCAGTTTTTCCAACCGTCGAAAACCCCGGGAGGGGTAGAAGGCCATCAGGATTAACAGTGTCGCGCCCAGCGCCAGCAGGGAGGAGCCGAGGCCCGTCAGCAAGGATAGACGCAGCGCCGACAGGGCACCCGGGTAGTGCAACAGATCAGTCCAGGGGGTCAGGCTGAACGAGCGTTGCCCCAGCGCCGGGAACCACCCAAAGGCGGGCAGCCAGGTGCCCGCCAGGCCAACCACAACCGGGCTCAGAAACGCCAGTAACAGCAGGCGTGGAAACCAGGGCAGTATCCGGGTACTCAACGGGCGTAGCGTTGCTGCCAGGCACGTTCGAGGGCGTTCACCCAACTGGCGCCGGGTTCACGCAATACAGAGCCCAGCTCATCGGCAGGGAGGGTTGCCACGCCTTGGGGCAGTTGCTCGAACAGGGCCCGTTCGGCCTCTGACAGCTTGTCGAGCGCCAGCACGGTGGGGTCGCCCCAAACCCGGGGGTCGGCTTTGCGCGCCTGGGCTTCCGGCGACATCAGGAAGTTGGCAACCACCTGTGCCGCTGCAGTGTTGTCACTGTTGTACGGAATGCCGACAAAGTGGGTATTGCCGATGGAACCGGCGTCATGCACGTAGGTGCGAACGGTATCGGGCAGCTCGCCGTTGGCAATGGCGTTGCTGGCATCGTTTGGGTTGAACGACAGCGACAGCATGATTTCACCGTCGTTCAGCAATTGCGTCATCTCGGGTGCGCCGCTGGTGAAGGTTTGGCCGTTGCGCCACATCAACGGATGCAGCAGATCGAGATAAGCCCAGAGCGGTTCGGTTACCGCCTCGAAGTCAGCATCGTCGACCGGCTGGTACAATGGCTCGCGATCGGCAGCGAGCTCAAGCAACGCCTGCTTGAGAAAGGTGGTGCCGTGGAAGGCCGGCGGTGCCGGGTAGGTAACCCGGCCCGGGTTTTCACGGGCGAAATCGAGCAGGTCGAGCATGGAGCGGGGCGTCTCATCGACACGGGCCATATCCGCCATAAACACCAGTTGCGCCATGCCCCAGGGGGCTTCGAGATTGTCTACCGGTGTGGTGAAGTCGTAGAGGGTGGTCGGTTTGTTGTCGGTATCGACCAGCTCGTAATGTGGCAAATTCTGGGTGAAGGGGCCAAACAGCAGGTCGTTTTCTTTCATGGATGCAAAGTTTTCACCGTTGATCCACACCAGATCCGCCGCGCCGCCGCTGTCTCTACCCGCGGTTTTTTCCGACAGGATCTGACTGATGACGGTGCCGATTTCAGCGACCTTGACGTGTTCCAGGGTGATGCCGTAATCGTCTTCAACCCGCTCAGCGGCCCAGCGCAGGTAATCATTGATCACTTCGCTGCCCCCCCAGGCGTGAAAATATACGGTCTGGCCCCGTGCCTGTTCCAGAGTTTCAGTCCAGCTGGTTTCAGCCAGGGCAGGGCCCGTGGCTAGGGTTGCAGTCAGGGTTGCGGCGAGCGCCCAGCGATGTCGAATCATGCCGTATCCTTGTAGAAACAATTGATGGGTGTGGCAAGCGGGCCACGGCGTTAATAATGGCTGTCGGTAGCGGATCACCGAACCCGCAACGTCAGATTTTAAACGGTGATCCAACCGATCCCTGCCACAATAATGGTACCTTATTTCTTCGTCGTACGAGGGGTGCAATGCTTACACCGAGCAATGAATCTTGCCTCGATAGCCCGCTATACTGGACCAGATACGGTAACAGCCGGGCACCGGATGCCTCGGAGCAGGCACGAACGCAACCCAAGCGGCCTGGTTCCCATGCTGCCGTGCTTTTGGCAGTATCCCCCCACATCACCGGTAAAGAGAGTAACGCTGTGACATCACCCACCCCGCTGGATGCCTCGTATCAGGATGGTATTGAACAGGCCCGGTCGGCCGGTCTTTCGTCAGAAATCGCCGACTGGCTGGCAAAGACCGCCGCATGCAGCCCCTGGTTTGATGAGTTGCTCAAGGTCTCCGGGTATGCCGAGGTGGCTCAATGGGTGACCGAGCCACAGCCCCCCGAGGCAGAGCTGGACGCACTCAGTGAACACTGGACGCTGGACGATCTGGACCTTCCCAAGGCCGACTTGCGCCGCTGGCGCAACCGGCAAATGGCCCGGTTGATGATGCGGGATGCCAATGGCCTATCGAGTGCACGGGAAACCTCCCGGGCGGTCTCAGACCTTGCTGATGTGGCCATTCGGCGTGCCGTCACTTACGCCGAAGCGCACTGGACTGAACGCTGGGGCCCACCGGGACCGTCTGAGTTTGGCGAACGTCAGCAAAGCATGGTGGTCCTGGCCATGGGCAAGCACGGCGCCCGTGAACTGAATCTGTCGTCGGATATTGATCTTATATTTGCGTTCCCCAACCAGGGTGAAACCGGCAACGGGCGTAGCCATGAGGAGTTTTTTACCCGGGTCGGGCGAACAGTTATTCAACTGCTGGATACCCGCACCCCCGAAGGGTTTGTATTCCGGGTCGATATGCGGCTCAGGCCCTGGGGCCAAAGCGGTGCGCTGGTCAGTAATTTCGCTGCCATGCATCACTATTACACTCATCAGGGCCGGGAGTGGGAACGGTTTGCCATGGTCAAGGCGCGCCCGGTCACCGGCGCGCCAAATGCGCAGGCTGCGCTTGAAGAGGACCTCAAGTCCTTTGTTTACCGGCGTTATGTCGACTTTCATGCCCTGGGTGCCTTGCGCCGCCTGAAATCGATGATCCAAAAGGAAGTCAGGCGTCAGCAACTAGAAGACAATATTAAACTGGGCCAGGGCGGGATTCGAGAAGTCGAGTTCATCGCCCAGGCATTTCAGTTGATTCGTGGCGGGCAAGACCCGCTGCTGCAGGAACGTGGCACCTGGCCGGTGCTGTCGATGCTGGCCGATGAGGGCTACCTGCCCGCCGAGGTCAGCCGGGAGCTAGTGGCTGCCTATACCTTCCTGCGCGATCTGGAGCATCGTATTCAGGCGCTGCGCGATGAACAGACACAACGGTTGCCGGCAGACAACACCGACCGGGCCCGCCTGGCCTGGTCGATGGGGTTTGATTCGGTTGAGGCGCTGCTTGAGCAACTGGCGAACCACCGTGAGCGGGTACACCACCACTTCCAGCAGGTGGTGGCTGAGGATGCCGGGTCCGCCCGGGAACTTAATCCGGATATGGTGGTCTTGTGGCGTGACGGTAAGGCTGAGTCGCCGGATCTGGACCCCGCTGAAGCGGACGCCGTGCTCGCCTTTCGAAATGACGTAGCCGTGCAGCGTTTGCAGGGGCAGGCACGCGACAATCTGGATCAGGTCATGCCCATGTTGCTGACCGAGCTTGCGGCCATTGGTCAGCTTGGCCGTGGGTTCGAAGCCTTGCGCCCCATTTTGGAGGCTATTTTGAGGCGGTCGGTGTATTTCGTCCTGCTGGCCGAGAACCCGGATGCATTGCGCCAGTTATGTCGACTGGCACCGGTTTCACCCTGGATCGCCAATCTGTTTACCCAGAAACCCTATTTGCTGGACGAACTGTCCGATCCAGACAGTCTCTACCGTTTACCCCAGCGCGGTGAACTGACTGATGATTTACACCAGACCTTGCTGCGTGTCCCCTCAGACGACCTGGAGCAGCAAATGGAGGTGCTGCGGCATTTCCGCCATGGCCGTGTGTTGCGGGCGGCGGCGTGTGAAGTGGCCGCCATGTTGCCGCTGATGAAAATTTCCGACTATCTGGCCTGGGTCGGTGAGGTGGTGGTTGAGCAGGCGCTGGCCCTGGCCTGGCAGCAGATGGTGGCCAAGCACGGGCGGCCCAGTCGTGAAAACGGCGACTGGTGTGAGCTCGATTTCGGGGTGGTCGCCTACGGCAAAATGGGTGGGCTGGAGCTGTCCTACGAATCGGATCTCGATCTGGTGTTCCTGCATCAGGCCTCGGCTCAGGGCGAGACCGAGGGGCCGAAAGTCATCGATAACGTGGTGTTTATGGCCCGGCTCGGGCAGCGGCTAATCCATTTGCTGAGTACCGCGACGCCCAGCGGCACGCTCTACGAGGTGGACACCCGGCTACGGCCTTCCGGCAACTCGGGCTTGCTGGTGACCAGTTTGACCGCGTTTGAGAAATACCAGAACAGCAAGGCCTGGACCTGGGAGCATCAGGCTCTGGTTAGAGCGCGGTTTATCGCTGGCGACCCCGATCTGCAAACCGCTTTCAATGCCGTTCGTCAGGATATTCTGCAGCGCCCCAGAGACCGGGCAGCCCTGCGTGAAGACGTTATAAACATGCGCCGGAAAATGGTTGGCCACCTGTCCAGTCAGGCCCAGAAGGGCCAGACAGGGGAGGTGTTTCACATTAAGCAGGACCCGGGTGGCATCGTGGACCTGGAGTTTCTGGTGCAGTATCTGGTGCTCGCCTATGCCGACGAACACCCGGACGTCGCACGCTGGTCGGACAATGTCCGCTGCATCAAGGCATTGCGCGAGGCGAAGGTGCTGAGTGACGACCAGGCCGAACAGTGGCTGGAGGCCTATCTGACCTTGCGCGAGCACACCCACCATGCGGTGTTGTCAGGAACCTCAACCACGGTACCGGCCGCTCAGATGACGCCGGAGCTGGCCCGGGTTAGGCAGCTGATCCGGGATCAGTGGCAACACTGGCTGGGTGCCGAGTCGCCGGCGGAACAGGCCGATTAGTATCTGCAACGCGGCCGGGGTGTCAGGTGAGGAATACAGTGTTGATATGAATGCATGGTGTTCGGGGCCTTTGCCGCTAGAGTCCGGCTCTTGTCTTGGCATACAATGAAGCATCGCCTGCACTGGCAGGCTCCTCGACAACGGGCTTGAATCTGGCCCACAGCTTTGGGAATTTGTAATGGCCGCATTTGGTACCGTATTCATGCCGCAGATGACACTGGCTCAGTTCGAGAATGGCTCCTGGAGCCAGACCGAGACGGTGTCGTCCAATTCGCTGACGCTCCACCCCGGTGCGCACGTATTGCATTATTCCAGCACCTGTTTTGAAGGCCTTAAAGCGTTTCGGCATGCCGATGGCTCGGTGAACATTTTCCGGATGGATGCCAACATTGAACGCATGGCGCAAAGCAGCCAGTTGCTGAACCTGCCAGCGATCGACAAAGCCCAACTGAAGCAGATGATCATCGACATCGTCACCCGGTTCAAAGATGACGTGCCTGAAGCGCCGGGCTCGATGTATATCCGCCCAACGCACATCGGGACCGAAGCGGCCATTGGCAAGGCTGCGGCCCCTACTGAAAGCTCGCTGCTGTACGTTCTGCTGTCGCCGGTCGGGGACTATTTTGCCGGAGGCGGCAAGCCGTTGTCGTTGCTGCTGGAAGAAGACGGCATGCGCTGTGCGCCCCATATGGGCATGGTTAAAAGCGGTGGCAACTATGCCAGTGCGCTCGGCCCCATTTTGGCGGCAAGGTCGCATCACGATGCCGACCAGGTCCTGTTTTGCCCGAATGGCGATGTTCAGGAAACCGGTGCTGCCAACTTTATTCTGATCGATGGCAACGAAATCATCACCAAAGGCCTGGATCGCTCCTTCCTGCACGGTATTACCCGGGATTCCATTCTCACCCTGGCCAGAGACCGGGGCATGACCGTCAGTGAACGCAATCTGACGGTGGATGAACTGCTGGAGCGGGCCGCCAAGCCCGGGACCGAAGCGGCCTTGTCCGGAACGGCTGCAGTACTGACGCCGGTGGGTACCCTGATCCGGGGTGAGCAGCGCTATACGGTTGGATCGGGTGAAGCCGGTGCCACCACCCTGGCTTTGCGTAAAGCCCTGAATCAGGTGCAGTGGGGTGAGTCCGACGATCCGCATGGCTGGCTAACGCCGGTCAAGTAACAAATTGCCGTCCCGGGTGGCGGTTAATCCACCCGATGTGCGGGGGCTTACTAAAGTTTTACAACCGGGCCGGGGCGCTAACTTCCCTGTCCGGCGGGGGTAGGCCGCGACCCGATCAGTTATTGAGCCGGGTCAGGTTGGACAGTTTCGGATTGGGTTTTTTCGCCTTGCGCAGCAGCAGGGCGACGCGGCCAATCGACTGGATCAGCGTGGCACCGGTTTGCTCACAGGCAGACTGGATCAGGGCATTTTTCTGATCACGATCAGCAACATTGACCTTAATCTTGATCAGTTCGTGGTCATTCAGTGCCCGGTCGATCTCGGCGACTACGGTTTCCGCCAGTCCTTTCTCGGCGATAGTGACCAGAGGGTTCAGATCATGACCTATGGTACGGTAGCGTTTTCTTTGTTCCTGACTCAAACTCATGGGGCGTCTCTCAGACTCTGTTGCTTGCAAAAGACGGCATTGTACTTTAGAACACGCTGCCGAACACAGCCCATCCGGACCGCTTGCCGGTAAAGGCTGCCGATCAATCAGGGCGATAGCCCGGTTGTTCTTGCATTTTGCACCATGCACCCCATTATTTCAGGGTGTGAAAAGCGTGATCTGCCTGGTACCCGAGCTTCCCGGAACAGGGGCTTCCCGGTACCAAAACAGACAGCTTGAGCGCGGGCATCCATCCGGTTATCCGGGAAGGTCCGCCAACCGAATTTACGCGTAATAACTGGCATGAGAACACAGTCGCATGCCGGTGTTGCGCAACCGCTTCCTGGCCACCCGAGGGTTGGTCGGGACGGAGACAAACGACCTATGCAGCCTGGCTGCCAATGAGGGTAAAAGTTGAACGATATGGCTAAAAATCTGGTTCTATGGCTGATTATCGCGGCGGTTCTGCTGGCCGTTTTTAATAATTTTGATACAACGGCCGCCTCTGATGAAATGAGCTACTCCCGCTTTGTGCAGCAAGTAGAGCAGGATCAGGTGCGGTCAGTGGTCTATCAGGGCCTGACCATCAACGGTGTGCGCCGCGACGGTTCAACCTTTGAGACGGTGCGGCCGCCCTATGTCGACGATTCCGAGCTGATCGACAAAATGATCGAGCATAACGTCGAAGTGGAATCCAAGCAGCCGGAACAGCAAAGTATCTGGTCCCAGTTGCTGGTAGCTGCCTTCCCGATTCTGATTATTCTGGCCGTATTCATGTTCTTTATGCGCCAGATGCAGGGCGGTGCCGGCGGTGGCAAGGGCCCAATGAGCTTTGGCAAGAGCAAAGCCAAGATGCTCAGTGAAGACCAGGTTAAAACCACCTTTGCCGATGTGGCCGGGGTTGAAGAAGCCAAGGAAGACGTTCAGGAGCTGGTTGAGTTCCTCCGTGACCCTGGCAAATACCAGCGCCTGGGCGGTCGTATTCCGCGCGGCGTATTGATGGTGGGCTCGCCCGGTACCGGTAAAACCCTGCTGGCCAAGGCCATTGCCGGCGAAGCCAAGGTTCCGTTCTTCTCAATCTCGGGTTCCGACTTTGTTGAAATGTTTGTCGGTGTCGGTGCCTCGCGGGTGCGTGACATGTTCGACCAGGCCAAAAAACAGGCTCCCTGCATTATCTTCATCGATGAAATTGACGCCGTAGGTCGTTCCCGTGGCGTTGGTATCGGTGGCGGTAACGATGAGCGTGAGCAAACGCTGAACCAGCTGCTGGTCGAGATGGATGGTTTTGAGGCTAACGATGGCATCATTGTTATTGCGGCAACCAACCGTCCGGATGTACTGGACCCTGCCTTATTGCGCCCGGGTCGTTTTGACCGCCAGGTAGTGGTGGCCCTGCCTGACGTGCGCGGCCGCGAACAGATCCTGAAAGTGCATATGCGCAAAATTCCGGTGGGCGATGACGTCGATGCGTCTGTGATTGCCCGCGGGACCCCTGGGTTCTCCGGTGCCGATCTGGCCAACCTGGCGAACGAAGCCGCACTGTTCGCCGCCAGGCTGAGCAAGCGCACTGTGACCATGGAGGAGTTTGATCGCGCCAAAGACAAGATCATGATGGGCGCCGAGCGCAAATCCATGGTTATGTCCGAGAAAGAAAAGATCAACACGGCTTATCACGAGTCCGGCCATGCCATTGTTGGGCGTCTGGTACCCGAGCATGACCCGGTCTACAAGGTCAGTATCATTCCCCGTGGCCGTGCCCTGGGTGTGACCATGTACTTGCCCGAAGAAGACCGTTACTCGATCAGCAAGCGGCAGCTGGAGAGCCAGATATGCTCGCTCTACGGTGGTCGTATTGCTGAAGAAATGACCAATGGCAAGGAAGGCGTGACCACCGGTGCCTCGAATGACATCGAGCGCGCCACTCAGCTGGCTCGTAATATGGTGACCAAGTGGGGGCTGAGTGAGCTTGGTGCCCAGCAGTTTGAAGAAGAGCAGCAGGGGTATCTGGGCAGCCAGTCGTCCATGGCCCAGTTGTCATCGGAAACGGCCCGTGCGGTCGATGCCGAGATCAAGAAGATTCTCGATCGCTGTTACAAGACCGCTAACGATTTGCTGGAAGCGAACCGGGACAAGCTGGAAATGATGAAAGATGCGCTGATGGATTATGAAACCATCGACGCTGACCAGATCAACGACATCATGAATGGCATCAAACCCCGGGCGCCCAAAGGCTGGGACGACCGCGATTCCGGTGGTGGCAAGGCACAGTCCGCTGAACCGGCCGAGGCGTCAACGGATACATCATCCGAACAAGCCGATCTGAACCGGGACGGCCAGACCGAGTAATCGGTTTGTTCGACAAGACCTCTGAAACGGCGCTACGGCGCCGTTTTTTTATGTAAGCTGTTGTGATCAAGGGTTAAGAGGAACCGCCATATGAATGCCGCTCAAAAGGACTGGTCTGACTGGGTGTTTCGGGATCGTTCGCTGGACCTTACCGTGACCCGGGTGATGGGGGTTGTGAATGTGACGCCCGACAGTTTTTCGGACGGTGGTCGCTTTAATAACGCCGATGCCGCCCTGGCCCAGGCCCGCCGACTGATCTCGGCCGGCGCCAGCATCCTGGATGTGGGTGGCGAGAGTACGCGCCCAGGGGCCACGCCGGTCAGCGTGCAGCAGGAGCTGGACCGGGTTATACCCGTCATTGAGACGCTGGCGCCCGAAACGGACGTGGTATTGTCGGTCGATACCAGCACCCCTGAGGTTATGCGTGAAGCGGCCCGCGCCGGTGCCCATCTGATTAACGATGTGCGTGCTCTGTCCCGGGAAGGCGCGCTGCAGGCGGCAATTGATACAGGGCTGGCGGTCTGCCTGATGCACATGCAGGGCCAGCCCGGCACCATGCAAATGAGCCCCGAATACGACGATGTGGTCGGCGAAGTGGAGCGTTATCTGAGTGAGCGAATAGCGGCCTGTGAGGCCGCTGGCCTGCAACGTCAGCAACTTTTGGTTGACCCGGGGTTTGGTTTTGGCAAGACACTGGGCCACAATCTCAGTTTACTGAAACATCTGGACCGGTTTAGGCGCTGGGGTTGCCCTGTGCTGGTTGGTATGTCGCGCAAGTCAATGATTGGCGATGTACTGGGTAAACCGGTCGATCAGCGGCTTTATGGCAGCCTGGCGGCCGCGGTAGCGGCGGCGATGAACGGGGCCTCAATTGTACGGGTGCACGACGTGGCCGAGACCGCCGATGCGATAGCGGTGATCAATGCTCTGCATCAGGCCGTCTAGAGGCGATAAGCCACTAAACTGGCTGACGAAATACGACAAAGGAGATGAGTGAGTGACTCAGGAAAAGCAATATTTTGGCACGGATGGCATAAGAGGCCGGGTTGGTAGCGGCGTTATTACTCCTGAATTTTTACTGAAGCTGGGCTGGGCCGCGGGCCGGGTGTTCGCCAAAGAGGGGCACAGCCAGATTCTGATCGGCAAGGATACCCGGATTTCGGGGTACATGTTCGAAGCGGTGCTTGAGGCCGGCTTGTCGGCCGCCGGTTGCGATATATTGCTGGTCGGGCCTATGCCAACGCCTGCGGTCGCTTATCTGACCCGGGCATTTCATGCCGATGCCGGTATCGTTATTTCGGCCTCTCACAACCCCTATTACGACAATGGCATCAAGTTTTTCTCCGAAAACGGCACCAAGCTGCCCGATGACGTGGAGCTGGCGATTGAGGCCGAGCTTGCACGGGATATGACCACGGCCGAGAGTCATCTGCTCGGCAAGGCGCTGCGCATCAATGATGCCGGCGGGCGCTATGTTGAGTTCTGCAAAAGTACCTCTGGCTATCTGAGCCTGGAAGGCATGCATGTGGTGCTCGACTGCGCCCACGGGGCAACCTACGACGTCGCGCCCAAGGTGTTTCGCGAGCTGGGCGCCAAGGTCACCCTGGTAGGGGCCCAGCCCGACGGTTTGAACATCAACAAGGGCGTGGGGTCAACGCATCCGGCCAGTCTGCAGCGTGCGGTACTGGAGCAGGAAGCAGACCTCGGTATCGCCTTCGACGGCGATGGTGACCGGGTGTTGATGGTCGATCATGAAGGTGAACTGGTTGACGGCGATGAGCTGCTGTACCTGCTCGCCATTCACCTGCATAGCCAGAATCGCCTGCAGGGCGGGGTGGTCGGTACGCTGATGACCAACCTGGGGCTTGAAGTGGCACTGAAACGGGAAGGTATCGAGCTGGTACGAGCCCAGGTGGGTGACCGCTATGTGATGGAGCAGCTGCATCAGCGCGGCTGGGTGCTGGGCGGTGAAAGCTCCGGGCACCTGGTGTGCAAACACGTCACCACAACCGGTGATGGTATTGTCGCGGCGTTGCAGGTGTTGTCTGCTTTGAAATCGGCGGATCAGACTCTGTCTCAGGCCAAATCCGGCATGCGCAAGTACCCTCAGGTGATGATCAATGTGCAGATGCCCACGAAAATGGATGTGCAGTCACTGCCTGAAGTACAAGCCGAACTGGAGGCTCAGACCCGGGTGTTGGGTGACGCGGGGCGCATCCTGTTGCGGCCCTCGGGAACCGAGCCGCTGGTTCGGGTAATGGTCGAGGGTGAAGACATCGGGCTGGTCAAGCGCTGTTGTGAGCGGCTGGCCAGCGTGGTCAAGACGGCCGTTGATGCCGTCGTGGTCTAATGCTTTTGCGCTGAATATCCCGGCTTGAATAGTGTAAGGCGGCCCCGGGGTGGGGGCATGAGTAGTAGGTTTTATGGGGTAAGCTGTTGTTTTAACCCCACTTTTCCCCATTAGCCTGTTGCTCGCCCGGGGGAAAGGCAGTACACTCTGCGCCCGATTTAAGGAGGTCAGGCATGCGACGTAAACTGGTAGCCGCAAACTGGAAGATGAATGGCGACAAGGCCGCGAACAGCGCTTTGTTGACGGCATTTGTTCAGGGAATCGATACTCAGTCGGTCGATGCTGTTGTGTTTCCTCCGGCAGTTTATCTGGATCAGGTGGCCTCGGCTTTGGCCGGCAGCGGCATTCGTTACGGTACACAGAATGTCCATGCGGCTGAGAAAGGCGCCTATACCGGTGAGATATCACTGGGCATGGTAAAAGATTTTGCGGCCGACTATGTACTGGTTGGTCACTCAGAGCGCCGTGAGTTGTTCGCTGAAAGCGACAGCGTTGTTGCCGAAAAGGTACAGGCAGCACTGGCGGCTGGCGTGGTTCCCATGCTGTGCGTTGGTGAAACCCTGGCCGAGCGCGAAGCGGACCAGACGGAAACCGTCGTTGGGCGCCAGTTGCAAGCGGTGTTGGATGTCGTTGGCATTGAAGCGTTTGAAACGATCGTGATTGCCTATGAGCCTGTTTGGGCCATTGGTACCGGCAAGACAGCATCGCCTGAGCAGGCGCAAGCGGTGCATGCGTTTATTCGAAATTTGCTGGCGCAGGCGTCCGAGTCTGTTGCCGGGAAGTGCCGAGTGCTCTACGGAGGCAGTGTTAAAGCATCCAGTGCACAGGAATTGTTTCAGCAACCGGACATTGACGGTGGGCTGGTAGGTGGAGCATCGTTGCTCGCCGACGAGTTTGTTGCCATCTGTCAGGCTGCGAAAGGGGTTTAATCGAATGGCTATCGAAAATTTGGTATTGGTGGTTCATGTTCTGCTGGGTCTGGGTGTGGTTGGTTTCGTACTGATCCAGCGTGGCAAGGGCGCCGATGCCGGGGCATCCTTTGGTGGCGGTGCTTCGCAAACAGTATTTGGCAGTGGCGGCAGTGCTAACTTCCTGACCCGCACTACTGCCATACTGGCAACCGGTTTCTTCCTGACCAGCTTTGGTTTGGCGTACATCGCCAAGCAAAAAGCCGATGGTCTTGATGATCTGGGCCTGGATATTCCTGCGGTCGAGCAGACCGAGGAAGCACCGGTAGAGCCTGAGCAGAATACTTTGGATATTCCAGCCGAATAAAGGGGACCTTCCCTATCCCGGCCGGGAAACGCTTTTGCCGACGTGGTGGAATTGGTAGACACGCCATCTTGAGGGGGTGGTGGGCTTATGCCCGTGCTAGTTCGAGTCTAGTCGTCGGCACCACTTAAAAGGCCTGTGCGAGCAGGCCTTTTTCTTTTTGGGGGACTTTCCGGGCTTTGCCTTGAAAGTCGGGCGGGGCATCCCTATAATGCCGCCGCCTGAGGAGTGTGAATTCCTCGAGGTTTAATGGTCCGGGTTAATCGGACAAAGTATTAAAAGTTTATTGCGGGGTGGAGCAGTCTGGTAGCTCGTCGGGCTCATAACCCGAAGGTCGTAGGTTCAAATCCTGCCCCCGCTACCATATTCAGAAAGTTGGTAAGCGAAAGCGCCCCGAAGGTCGTAGCCGGGACGCCGGCCGGTTAAATCCTGCCCCCGCTACCATATTTAGTTTAGAAAGTTGGTAAGCGAAAGCGCTCCGAAGGTCGTAGCCGGAGCGCCGGCCGGTTAAATCCCGCCCCCGCTACCATGTCCAGGTGAAAGCAGCCGTATATCATTAGCTGCCACCGAACAACATACATGGATAGGTATGTTGTAGGGTCTGCAGACCCTCGGAAGCCAGAGGGCCTTCCGACTCATAGACTGGTCTGCGAGACCACGACTTGAAGCCCCTCCTAGCAGGGGCTTTTTGTTAGCAGGCTGGTCGGTTATCCGTAGAGCTTCGTGTTTTGAGGCTTACCTGCGTGCACCGCATGCGTGCGGAACCGTTGGGATCTCAGTGTTAGTCGATCTGGGCCTGCGGAGCCAACGGAAGGCGTTGGTTCCAAAGTTGCCCTTTTTTTGGCTCTGAAAAAGCGTCTCAGGGGCATGGCACAATCGAATACAGGCCAGTGGCGTCGTTACTGGTAACAGGCAGGCCCGGTAACCGGGCTCGACAGAGGGGTTTGAATGGCAAAGGTCGACGAACTGAATGCAATGCTGGAACCGGTGATTACCGGGCTGGGTTTTGTATTCTGGGGTCTGGAATTTTCAGCACAGGGCAAGCACAGCACCCTGCGCGTGTACATTGATCACGAAGACGGGATCAATGTGGATCAGTGCGCGGAAGTCAGCCGCCAAATAAGCGCGGTGATGGATGTTGAAGACCCGATCAGTCAGAACTACACCCTGGAGGTTTCCTCCCCGGGTATGGATCGTCCTTTGTTCAGTCTGGAGCAATTTGCAGCGTATCTGGGTGAATGGGTTCAGGTGCGTTTGCGAGCGCCGTTTGAAGGGCGTCGCAAATTCAAAGGTGTGCTGTCTGCCATTGAGGATCAGGACATCTGTGTGACCGTTGATGGTATGGACTATTTGTTGCCGATCGAAAGTATCGACAAGGCCAACCTGATACCGAATTTTAACAAGCAATAAACCGATTAACCGAAAGGAAAGCCCGGTCAACCGCCCGGCAAACAAGAGGCTGAGACGATGAGTAAAGAAATTCTCCTGGTCGTGGACGCAGTAGCGAATGAGAAAGGTGTGTCCCGAGAGGTCATCTTTGATGCCATGGAGCTGGCTCTGGCAGCCGCTGCCAAGAAGCGCTTCGATGAAG
The DNA here is from genome assembly GCA_035704555.1 of Saccharospirillum sp. GTDB lineage: Bacteria > Pseudomonadota > Gammaproteobacteria > Pseudomonadales > Natronospirillaceae > Saccharospirillum. The sequence goes on from DASSWT010000009.1 coordinate 17,530, forward strand.
ATGAAGAAGGCGAGATCGACATTCACGTTGTGATCGACCGCAAGACCGGTGAATACCAGACCTTTCGTCGCTGGACTGTGATGGGAAATGATGGCGTTCCGACCCTGGGTTGTGAGTGGACGACTCAGGAAGCGCACGAAGTCGACAAGACGCTGCAGCCGGGTGACACCTATGAAGAGGTGATCGAAAACGCCGAGTTCGGACGCATCAGTGCCCAGGCAGCGAAGCAGATTATCGTACAGAAAGTGCGTGAAGCCGAGCGGGCAAAAATTGTTGAGCAGTACCGTGAACGCGTTGGTGAAATGGTGTTGGGCACGGTCAAGAAAGTGACTCGTGACAACATTATTGTCGACCTTGGCAATAACGCTGAAGCCGTGATGCCGCGTGAAGCGGTGATCGGTCGCGAAACCTTCCGCATCGGTGACCGGGTTCGTGCCGTGCTGCAGGATATTCGCGCGGAAGGCCGTGGCCCGCAGCTGGAGCTGAGCCGCGCCAGCAACGACATGCTGATCGAACTGTTCCGCATTGAAGTGCCGGAAATTCAGGAAGAAGTCATCGAAATTCGCGGCTGCGCCCGTGACCCGGGTTCACGCGCCAAAATCGCGGTGAAAACCAACGACGGTCGCATCGACCCGGTTGGTGCCTGTGTCGGTATGCGCGGTTCACGCGTGCAGGCGGTATCGAACGAACTGAACAATGAGCGTGTTGACATCATTTTGTGGGACGACAACCCGGCCCAGTTGGTGATTAACGCCATGGCCCCGGCCGAAGTGGCTTCCATTGTAATGGATGAAGACACTCACACCATGGATGTCGCCGTTGCGGCCGACAACCTAGCCATCGCTATTGGCCGTAGTGGCCAGAACGTGCGGCTTGCCAGTGAACTGACTGGCTGGGTGATCAATGTGATGACCGAGGAAGAGGCCGACGAGAAACAGGAAGAGGAAGCCGGTCGCCTGGTTGCCTATTTTGAAGAGAAGCTGGATGTCGATGAAGACATCGCTGCCATTCTGGCAGAGGAAGGCTTCACCACACTGGAAGAGGTCGCTTACGTACCTCTAGAGGAAATGCTTGGCATTGAAGGGTTTGACGAAAACATCGTGACCGAACTGCGTCAGCGTGCAAAAGACATGTTGCTGACGCTGGAACTGGCAAGTGAAGAGCAACTGGATTCCGCAACACCCAGTGACGACTTGCTGAGCCTGGACGGCATGGATGCACACCTGGCCCGCCTGTTGGCGAGCAAAGGCATCGCCACGATGGAAGATCTAGCGGAACAGAGTATTGATGACCTGATGGACATCGATGATATGGACGAGGAACGGGCTGGCCAATTGATTATGGCGGCACGGGCACCTTGGTTTGAGAATGAGTAATCACGGGTAGGAGGAATCCATGGCAGAAGTCACCGTTAAACAACTGGCGGAAAGCGTTGGTACACCCGTTGATCGTTTATTGAAACAAATGAGCGATGCTGGTCTGCCGCAAAAGTCTGAGGGCGAAGCGGTTAATGATGACCAGAAGCAGACACTGTTGACGTATTTGAAAACAAGTCACGGTGAAGACAGCGGAGCCCCCAAGAAGATCACGTTGAAGCGCAAGGTCACCACCACTTTGAAAACCAGTGGCGGCGGACGTGGCAAGACGGTCAATATCGAAGTGCGCAAGAAGCGTACTTACATGAAGCGCGATGCCGTTGAAGGCAGCAGCGAAACAGCGCCGACTGACACGGCGGCCCCTGCGCCTACCGTTGATACGTCGGCCAGTCGTCGTGCCGAAGAAGACGCCAAGCTCGAAGCGGCACGTGCACGTGCGGCCGAAGAGAAAGCGCGTGAAGAAGCGGCCAAACGCGAAGCTGAAAAAGCGCGCACGTCTAAAGTACAGCCGAAGAAAGTTGAGGAAGAAGTTGATCCGCAACTGGCGGTCGCGGACGCCGAGGCCAAGATGGCCAAGGAAGATCGCACCACCGACAAGAAAAAGCACAAAGCGGCCGAACGCCCGATGCGGGTGGACGATGGCCCGGCTGCCGACAGCCGCAAAGCTGGCCATAAAAAGGGCGGCAAAAAAGCGGAAGTGGCACAGCGGGTTGGCACCGGCCGTGGCGGCAACAAGCATCAGCAGATGCTGTCGGCACTGGACGATGGTGATGGCATGGGCCGTCGTCGTCGCGCCAAGCGCGGTGGTAACAAGAAGCGCGATCACCAGTTTGAGCGTCCGACCGCACCGGTAGTGCGCGAAGTGCAACTGGGCGAAGCCATTACCGTTTCGGAACTGGCCAGCCAGATGTCGGTCAAGGCCGCTGAAGTGGTCAAGATCCTGTTCAAGATGGGTGTGATGGTAACGGTTAACCAGGCCATCGATCAGGACACTGCGATTCTGGTGATCGAGGAAATGGGTCACAAGTACACCGTGGTGAATGAAAACGCCATGGAAGACGATGTGATGGAAGTCAGCTACAGCGGCGAGGTATCACCTCGTGCGCCGGTTGTTACCGTCATGGGTCACGTTGACCACGGTAAGACCAGCTTGCTTGACCATATTCGTCGTACCCGTGTCGCAGCCGGTGAATCCGGTGGTATTACCCAGCACATCGGTGCCTACCACGTTGAGACCGATAAGGGCATGATCACCTTCCTGGATACTCCGGGACACGCGGCCTTTACCGCCATGCGTGCCCGCGGTGCCAAGGCAACGGACGTTGTGATTCTGGTTGTAGCTGCGGACGATGGTGTTATGCCGCAGACTGAAGAAGCCGTTCAGCACGCCCGCGCTGCTGGCGTTCCGCTGATCGTGGCCATCAACAAGATGGACAAGGAAGCGGCCGATCCGGATCGTGTAATCAACGAGCTGTCACAGCGCGATGTGATCCCCGAATCCTGGGGTGGTGACACCCAGTTTGTTCAGGTGTCGGCGCATACTGGCCAGGGCATCGATGAGCTGCTCGACGCGGTTCTGCTGCAGGCCGAAGTGCTTGAGCTGAAAGCGCACCACGAAGGCCCGGGTAAGGGTACCGTCGTGGAATCGAGCCTCGACAAGGGCCGTGGCGCCGTTGCCACTGTTCTGGTTCAGTCCGGTCGTCTGAAGAAAGGCGATGTGGTTCTGGCCGGTACCTTCTACGGTAAGGTTCGTGCGCTGTTGGATGAAACCGGCAAGCAAATCGAGGAAGCCGGCCCGTCTATTCCGGTCGAAATTCTTGGCCTGAACGGTACGCCCGATGCCGGTGATGAGTTTGTAGTATCAGAAAGTGAACGCTCAGCCCGTGAAGTTGCCGAGATGCGCTCCATGCGCACCAAAGAGTCGGCACATGCCCAGCAGCAGGCGGCGAAACTCGATGCTCTGTTCCAGGGTATGGGTTCCGAAGACAAGAAGGTGCTGAACGTAGTGCTGAAGACCGACGTTCGCGGCTCACTGGAAGCCCTGACCGCTTCATTGCAGAAACTGGGCAACGAAGAAGTCAAGGTGAACGTGATTGCCAGCGGTGTTGGTGCGATCTCGGAATCTGATGCCAACCTGGCGATCACATCGCAGGCGGTCGTCTTCGGTTTCAACGTTCGTGCTACCGGTAAGGCCCGGACAGTGATCGAGCAGGCAGGTCTGGATCTGCGTTACTACAACGTGATCTATAACCTGATCGACGACGTCAAAGCCGCACTGAACGGTCTGTTGTCGCCGGATCTGCGTGAAGAGATTGTCGGCCTGGCCGAAGTACGTGATGTCTTCAACTCGCCCAAGTTCGGGCAAGTGGCCGGTTGTATGGTCATCGAGGGCAGCATGCACCGCAGCAAGCGTATTCGTGTACTGCGTGACGAAGTGGTCATCTATGAAGGCGAGCTGGAATCCCTGCGTCGCTTCAAAGACGATGTCCAGGAAGTTCGTCAGGGCATGGAATGCGGTATTGGCGTCAAGAACTACACTGACGTCAAAGTCGGCGACAAGATCGAAAACTTTGATGTTAAGGAATTTGCGCGCACCATTGATGATTGATGCGTAGCGGGTTCCTAACAACCCCGGCTTGTCCGGGGTTGTTTGCTTTATAGAGTCAAGTTTCGGCGTTCGGTTTTGGTTTGGTGCCAGGGGCTCGTGCCTGGCACCGGGTATACCCTTCCGGGGTCGGCGTGAACCCTTCCATGGGGCCTAGACTGCAGCATCCATGCTGCAGACTTCCCCGGAAGGGTATACCCGGCACCTGGCACTCAGTGTATTGCCGGCGCCGAAAATTAGTTAAAAAACTGAGTTATTTTCCCCTATTCGCAAGAGGGCCAAGTCATGGCCAAAGAAAACAGTCGTATCCGGCGCATTGCCGACCAGATGCAGCGTGACCTGTCGGTGATTATCCAGCAGGAAGTGAAGGACCCGCGCCTCGGCATGGTGACCCTGAACGATGTTAAGGTCAGCAAGGATTTGTCCTACGCCGACATCTATTTTACCTGCATGGTGTTCGGCGAAAGTGCCGAAGCCGATATTGAACGCAGTGAACAGGAAGCGGTACTGAACAAGGCCTCCGGCTTTTTGCGCACGATACTGGCGCGTGAACTCAAGCTGCGGGTCATGCCGTTGCTGCGCTTTCACTACGACCCAACACTGGAGTCTGGTGCGCGTTTGTCTGGCCTGATCAACGAAGCCGTACGCCAGGACAAAGCCAGAAACACCGACGCCGAAGACGCTCCAGACGAACGCTCCTCAGACGAAGACCCGTCCTAATTCATGGCACGTCGCAGAAAAGGACGCGCCATCGACGGCGTCATCTTGCTGGACAAGCCATCGGACTGGTCTTCAAACGGTGTATTGCAAAAGGTGCGCTGGTTGTTCCAGGCGCAAAAAGCCGGTCACACCGGTGCATTGGACCCGCTGGCAACGGGCCTGTTGCCCCTCTGCCTGGGCGAAGCGACCAAATTTACCCGTTTTTTACTGGAAGCCGACAAAGCCTATCGCGCCGTCGCCAAACTGGGTGAGCGCACCGATACCTTAGACGCCGAAGGCGAAGTCACCGAGACCCGTCCGGTTCCCGAACTCGATATTGCTGAGGTAGAGGCACTGCTGGCAGAGCGCTTTACCGGCGATATCGAACAGACTCCCCCCATGTATTCGGCGCTGAAGCGCGATGGCAAAAAGCTGTATGAGCTGGCCCGTGAAGGCAAGCATGTAGAGCTGGAGCCCCGGCCAGTGACCATTTTCAGTCTCACGCTGGTCAGCCTGAAGGATGATGAGCTGGTATTGGATGTGCACTGCTCCAAAGGCACCTACATCCGAACCCTGGTCGATGACATTGGCCAGGCCCTCGGCTGCGGCGCGCACATCACCGCGCTGCGACGTACAAAGCACGGCCAGTTCTCACTGGACAACGCTGTGACGCTGGATGCGCTGATCAGCGAGCAGGAAGCAGACGGCCCCGAAGCCCTCGACCGACACCTCTACAGCCTAGACGACCTACTCGTCGACCTGCCTGTCATCACCCTCACCGAAGGCCAGACGCGGCGCTTCAGCCACGGTAACCCGGTCAGCGATGGTCTCGACCTTGAGCCCGGGCAATACCGCGTCAAAGACGACGACAGTGGTCGCTTTCTTGGTGTGGGAGAGGTGGTGACTGATAGTTTTCTACAGCCGTTACGGTTGGTTGCCAGCTCGGCCTAATCCAGGTGGCGGTGGCCCGCAACGGATGCCGGTGGTACCTCTGTGGGGTCGGCGTGAATCCGTCCGTGGAGCCTAGACCGCAGCATCCATGCTGCGGACTACCCCACAGAGGTACCACCGGCATCCGCCGCTCGCCTTTTAGCTCAGGTTTCAATATCCACAAAAGACTAGCGACGGGTGACAGGGGTGTTTTTGCGGGGGTATCTGAGGCATGGATGCCGAAGTTAAGCCTACAGGGCGGTCCGACGTCTCGGGGTATTCACGGCGCCCCCGCAAGAGCACCCCTGCCATCCGTCGCGGGCCAGAGCCACAGAAGAACCCCAGCCACCGCATCGCTTTGTTCCTGGGGAAGTGTCATGTATAATCCCGCCCGGTTTTGGCCTTTGCGGCCAGGGCTGGAATGTCACTGTTAATATGCACGGTGGCTATTTCACATTGAACGCATATTCGTGGAGAGTTTGTACCATGGCATTAACTGTCGAGCAAAAAGCAGAATTGGTAAAAGAATTTGGTGGCAGCGAGAGCGACACCGGTTCACCCGAAGTCCAGGTTGCCCTGCTGACCAAGAACATTGAAGGTCTGCAGAGCCACTTTAAAGAGCACGGTAAAGATCACCACTCGCGTCGTGGTCTGATTCGTATGGTAAACCAGCGTCGTAAACTGCTGGATTACCTGAAGCGCAAAGACGTTTCCCGTTACGCCAGCCTGATCAAGCGTCTCGGTCTGCGTCGCTAAGTATTGGCTTCGTGTTTCAAGGGCTCCTGTCAGGGGCCCTTGTCATTTCTGCACTGTGCTCCCTGTTTGCCTCGTAGGTTGCTAAACTCCCCCTCGCTGTTGACTGGTCTGCCGGAGCCTGGCACTTGTAGCATGGCTGAATGGCAGTGAAACATCAGGACAACCGTGAACAACGATATCTTCCCAGTGCCGGGTACATCCCGCCTGAGGAGCTTCTATCACTGGGCTTTGCAGTGTTTTTTCAGCAATTGCAGAGCCCAGCGATAGAAGCATCGTTGGGATCGGCGTCCATTTTTGACAATGATCGATCATAAGGAGACTCCATTGAGTCATTTAACACCTAAATCACACAGCTTCGAGTTTGGTGGTAAAACCGTCACCCTGGAAACCAACCGCGTCGCCCGTCAGGCCACCGGTGCCGTCCTGTGTACCATCGATGAGACCGTTGTACTGGCCACCGTGGTTGCCGTGAAAGAAGCCCGCGCTGACCAGCCGTTCTTCCCGTTGTCGGTGCATTATCAGGAAAAATATTACGCTGCCGGTAAAATCCCCGGTGGTTACCTGAAGCGTGAAGGCCGTCCTTCCGAGAAAGAGACACTGACCTCGCGCCTGATCGACCGCCCGATTCGTCCGCTGTTCCCCAAAGGCTTCATGAACGAAGTTCAGGTCGTGCTGAACGTCGTCTCTGCCAATAAAGAAGATGATCCGGATATCTGTGCCATGCTGGCAACCTCTGCGGCCCTGGCCATCTCCGGTGTACCTTTTGCCGGTCCGATCGGTGCGGCACGCGTCGGTTATACCGACGACGAAGGGTATCTGTTGAACCCGACTTACACCCAGCTGAAAACATCACGCCTGAACATGGTCGTCGCCGGTACCAAAGACGCCGTGCTGATGGTTGAGTCCGAAGCGGATGAACTGACTGAAGACCAGATGTTGGGCGCGGTGCTGTTTGCCCATGAAGAATACCAGAAGGCCGTTTCCGCCATTGAGGCCTTCGCGGCCGAAAACGGCAAGCCCAAGTGGGAGTTCACGCCGGCGGCCGAGAAGACCGATCTGATTGAACAGATCAGCAGCCAGTACGGCAACCGTATTGCCGATGCCTACCAGGTGTCTGACAAGATGGAACGTTATGGCGTGCTGTCCACCCTGCGTCAGGAAGTTGTTGATGCACTGGCCGGTGACGAAGAAGGCCAGCCATCTGCCGACGACATCAAGGGTGTTTTCGCCAAGATCGAGAAGCAATTGGTTCGTGCCCGCATCGTTAAGGGTGAACCCCGTATCGATGGCCGTGACAACAAAACCGTTCGTCCGATCGAAGTCGAAGTCGGCGTTCTGCCAAGTGCTCACGGTTCTGCGCTGTTTACGCGTGGTGAAACCCAGGCGCTGGTCGCAGTCACGCTCGGTACCCTGCGCGATGGCAAGATGGAAGACATGCTGCACGGCACCATGACCGACAACTTCATGTTCCATTACAACTTCCCTCCGTTCAGCGTGGGTGAAGCGGGTCGTATGGGTGGCGTAGGCCGTCGTGAGATTGGTCACGGTCGTCTGGCCAAGCGCGGCATCTTGTCGCTGGTGCCGAACGAAGAGACTTTCCCGTATGCCATGCGTGTTGTGTCTGAAATCACCGAATCGAACGGCTCATCGTCAATGGCCTCGGTTTGTGGTGCCTCTCTGGCAATGATGGATGCAGGTGTTCCCATCAAGCGTCCGGTTGCCGGTATTGCCATGGGTCTGGTCAAGGAAGGTGACGACTTTGCCGTTCTGACCGACATTTTGGGCGATGAAGATCACCTCGGCGACATGGACTTCAAAGTGGCCGGTACCGATGTCGGTGTGACGGCGCTGCAGATGGACATCAAGATCCAGGGCATTACCGAACAGATCATGGAAATCGCGCTGGAGCAGGCTCACGCGGCCCGTACCCACATTCTGGGTGAAATGGCTCAGGTCATTTCCAGCTCGCGTACCGAACTGTCTGACAACGCCCCGACCATGGACACGATGAAAGTCGATACCGACAAGATCCGTGACGTGATCGGCAAGGGTGGTGCGACCATTCGCTCCATCGTTGAGGAAACCGGCGCTCAGGTCGATATTCAGGACGACGGTACCGTGCGTTTGTACGCTCCGACCAAGGAATCCGCTCTGGCCGCGCGCAACAAGATTCTGTCGATCGTTACCGAGCCGGAACCCGGTTCTGTCTACCAGGGCAAGGTGGTGCGCATCGCCGATTTCGGCGCGTTCGTACAATTCCTGCCGGGTAAGGATGGTCTGGTGCACATCTCCCAGATCGCCGATCGCCGCATTGCCAAGGTAACCGACGAGATCAACGAAGGTGACACCGTCATCGTCAAGATTCTCGATGTCGACAACCGTGGCCGGGTCAAACTGTCCATGCGCGAAGTGACTCCTGAAGAGAAGGCGGGTTTTGAAGACGCTGACGCTGTCATTGTCGAAGAATAAGCACTGGTTTAATTAAGCCCAATGCAAAGCCCCGACTGGTTCGGGGCTTTTTTATTTATATGTTGATACCTGCAAGGTCCACGCCGGAGCGTCCAGGGGCAAGCTGTAGCCCGGTGTAAAGGCGTTTGTGGCAGTTGCGCACTGGCTCATCCAGTGGTTGAATGTCGGAACTATGAAATCAGCAACGAGCCCCAACATGGACACGCCCCAGTTTTGGGTGCACCACCCGGACTCAACACAGGCCGCCGTGCATCTGGCGCTGCAATGGCTTGCGTTTGTCTATCCCACCAGTGAAAAGCACCTGGAAGCCACTCTGCACGAAGCCTTACCCTACTCCGACGAGGAACTGGGCCAACGCTGGCGAGTATTTCTGGAAGAAAAAGACATCGACGCCCATGTCGAGGCCCTGAAATGGTTATCCTCGACGCTGTCGAAGGAGCAATTGCCCTTTCTGATCGAAAGTTGCTGGCGTCTACTGCTGGTCGATCACGACCTGCCCAGCCACGTACCGCTGGCCCTGCGTCTACTGGGCCGGGTCCTTAAGGTACCGGAATTTCACATACTGGATATCGGCAAGAAGGTTCAGCGGGAAACCGAACAAACGCCAACAGAGACGCCACGCACTCCGCTATTGCCGGAAGACCCGCGTTATCTGGACCGGGTGGAGTGGCGCCTGTACGGCATGAGCGACCCTATCCGCCGGACCAGCTACTCAGAGAATGACCGACATGGAGGTCGCATGCAGCTTACAGGCGCATTTTTGGCTGGTCTGATCGTGGGGGTCGGGGGGCTGGCTTTTCTGGTCTGGGGCCCGCCCCAGCTAGGGCGTGAGCCGGTTCCGAGAATGTCGCATCAGAGCGGCGCGGCCCCAGCTACGGGCTCGCTTTCCAATTCTGCAGTCGGGGAAGCGCCAGCGGGCAACGACGAAGCCGAGTCAGTGCTGAATGCGGGTACCTTTGACCAGTCGACGCTGCCAGAGGCCAACCCGGAACAGTCCAGTGCTCTGCCCGCGCCTTCAGACGCTCCCTCAGCGAATGAGAGCCCGGGAGACTCTGCCACGGTCGCCGACTCAGAAGAACCCTCCGAGCCTGATACAGCGTCTCAGCCGCCGCCGGTGCCAGAGAGCGATTCCGACACAACCGCTCAAGTGGTCACAGACGAGCCCGATGTGCTGATGCGCATTACGGCGTCGCTTCTGAACGTGCGTGCCGCACCATCCATCAACGCGGATATTATTATCAAGCTGGGTGAGGGTGCCCGGGTCTGGATGGAGCCCGAAGGCACTGAGGGCAACTGGAACCGGATTCGGGTTGAAGGCCAGGTCGGTTACGCCAGCAGTAACTTCATGGAGCCGGTTAACTGAGCATGACCTGGGTATTTATTCATTGCGGGAGAGGCACAGTCACCCCGAGATCTTCCAGCTGCTGGCGACTGTGCTCCCGGTACCGCTCCCGCACCTCTGAACCAGCCGGTTTTTCCAGATAATACGCCAGTTTGTAGGCGACTGGCGCCTCAACGCCGGCTTGTTCCAGTGTACTGACCAGATTGAGCTCGGCGCTGGTGTCCGGGTCGGGCAGGGCGACCCGCGGCTCGGTTACTACCAGCTCCTCGCCTTGCGCCACCTGATTGACCCTTTCCTGATAGGCCTTTTCAAAAGGCGGCCAGCTGTATCGTTCGGCTTCAGTACGCATGCGGAAAAAACCGACGTCGCGGGCGGCCAGATGCACGGCCGCATGCGACCAGCGCCGGTTGGTCGGCGAATGGCTGTTCCGGCAGGCTTCCAGATAGGCTTCGCGGCTGGTTGGCAGTCCCAGTGCCTCGGGCTGTGGTTGCAACAGTTGAACAAACTCGGCAATGGTCGGGGGCCAGGCGAACTCGAGTTTGCACCGTTCCAGCGCGTATTCCACCAGGTGGGCAGGTGTACCCGCCAGGCTGTAGGCCCACTCCCGCTTGGCCTGAGTCAGGGTCGATTCATCGCCGTAGGCGCTTTCAAACTTGTGGGTATAGATGTGATGAAAGCGCGCGAAAATCATATTGACCAGCAGTTTGGTCTCATGATCGAGTGAGCCGCTGCTACCAGTCGGTGTCCCGGATGTTGCGGAGAGCTTCCCGGACTTTAGCCCGTTTTTCGCGAGCAGGGTTTGCAGGCTCTTGGGTGTGTTGTTGGGTTCGCTCATGTCGGCCCTTGTTGTTCAGTTGATCGTGCCAGGAACGCTGGACCCAGTTCAAAAAGCGGACGTCCCAGCTGAATTCGGCTCTGTCTTTATCCTGATAATACTGTCTGAATTTTGCCAGTTCCGCCAATGCAAAGGTCAGCGGAATGTCGTGAAATGACAGTAACCTCGGGAATTCGGGGCCGGGCTCCCAGTCCGGATGCATGCGCGTGCGTTCTGCGCGCACCGTATTCATGTCGGGTTTCTCCGGCTTCAGATAGGCCAGGTCGTCCTGCATCTGGTTGCGCCGCCGGGCATCGTTCATGCCTGGCGGCGACTGGTTGGCTGGTTCAGCGGGCGGTGCCGGCCGGTTCATGGTTCTGACCGGAACCCGCTCAACCGGGATCTCATCCCGTGTGCCCGGGTCGGCATCGGTGGCCGGCCAGGGCTCCGGCGGGGTGAGGCTGTCGTCCAGATCTTCCAGGTGCACGTGCCAGGGGTCTTCATTATGGACGGTCAGCAACCCCTGTGCCTGAACCCGGCGCAACACGGCGCTGAGCTGGGCACTGCTCCAGAAGGGCAGCAACTGTTGACGGTGTTGTTCGGTCAGGGTGACCCGTGACCCGAGCAGCAGGGCCATTTCAGTCAGGAGTTGGTACAATAGCGCCTCTTCCAATCCCAGGGTTTCTGCCAGGGCGGGAGAGACCACTAATACTTTCTCAGGGATCACACAGAGTCCTCAATAGTTAATACCGGCCCACTGCGGCCCTGGCCCGCCTGTGAAGCGTGCCGGCTCGGGTTCCGGTTAAATGCAGACTCGCCAGTCTAGCACTGCCACCCCCCGGGCGGGAATGACTTATCGGCTATAGCGGACGAATCCGGGTCAGGGTACCCTGCGGCGGCTTTGGTAGGGTGGCATTGGTTCGCGCCGGCCACCGGGGTTGCCCTTCTGGGGTCGGCGTGGATCTGTCCATGGCGGTCCGACGTCTCGGGCCTAGGCCGCAGCGTCCCTGCTGCGGACTCCCCCACAAGGGCAACCCCGGCAGCCGGCGCTTACTTCTGTGGCGTTCTCTGAAACTTACGTTCATAAACAAGGCTTTGGCATGACCGATCTGCTCAGCGTTCATAATCTGGTGAAGCGCTACAAACAACTCACTGCTGTAGATGGCATTAGTTTTTCAGTTACCGCTGGTCAGTGCTTCGGGTTGCTTGGGCCGAACGGTGCCGGCAAAACCACCACCATTGAAATGATGGAAGGCATCAGCAAACCCACCTCTGGCGAAGTAAGACTCTTTGGTGAACCAGCCTCACGCAAGGCGTTCGAACGGGTGGGTATTCAGTTTCAGAATACGGCCCTGCAGGACTATCTGACAGTAACCGAGACCTTGAAGCTGTTTGCAGCTTTCTATACGAAAACCATTGATCAGGATGAGCTGGTCGAGCTGTGTTCACTGGGTGAGTTTTTGAACCGGGATGCGCGCAAATTGTCGGGTGGCCAGCGTCAGCGCCTGCTGCTGGCTCTGGCGCTGATCAACGACCCGGATCTGGTGTTTTTGGATGAACCGACCACCGGGCTGGATCCGCAGTCGAGACGCAACTTCTGGGAGCTGGTGCAGGCGATCAAGCGTCGTGGCAAGACCATTGTGCTGACCACCCATTACATGGATGAGGCGGAAACCCTGTGCGATGACATCGCCATCATGGATCAGGGGCGGATTGTCGAGCGGGGGGCACCGGCGCAGTTGCTGGATCGCCATTTCGAGGGCGTGATGATTCACTTGCCGGCCTCGGCGGTCGAAGGCAAGACGCTGCCTTTCGAGATGCTGGCGAACCGGGACCGGGTCGAAATTCAGACGACGGCGGTGGATGCCACCGTACGCCAGCTCGCCGAAGCTCAGGTGCCCCTGACGGGGTTGCAGGTTAAAAGTCCTAACCTGGAAGATCTGTTTTTGAAACTCACCGGTCATGCCCTGCGCGCCTGATCACGAGGAGACTACCCGATGATGACCCGCCTGCTGGCTGTCTTTAATGCCCGCAACAAGGAGTTCTGGCGCGACCGGAGTTCGCTTGCCTGGAATTTTGCGTTCCCGTTTCTGCTGGTGTTTGGTTTCTATTTTATTTTTGGCCAGGGCATGCCGATGTTCAAGGTTGGTGTGATCAGTGAACAGGATGCCTATATTTCCCAGCCCGCCTTTATGCAGCTCAGTCATATTCAGTTTGTGCCTTACGAGGAGCTCGACGAGGCGTTGAACCGGGCCCGGCGCCACCAGATTGACCTGGTGCTGGATCTCGACCGGAAGCTGTACTGGGTCAACGAGGAGAGCCGCAATGGCTATGTTGCCGAGCGATTACTGGTGAATGCCGACCCGGAATTTAACCGGCGCGTGGTGCAGGGCGAGCCGATTCGCTATGTTGACTGGGTGTTGCCCGGGATTATTGGCATGAACATCATGTTCAGCTCTCTGTTCGGGGTTGGCTATGCCATTGTGCGCTACCGCAAGAACGGGGTGTTGAAGCGCTTGAAGGCGACGCCGCTGTCGGCTTTTGAGTTTGTATCGGCTCAGATTCTGTCGCGACTGCTGACGGTGATGCTGGTCGCCTCGATCATCTATTTTGGCAGCCACTGGGCGTTGTCGACGCTGATGCTGGGTAACGTCTTTAGCTTGTTGTTGACGCTGTTTATTGGGGCGTTGGCGCTGATTTCACTGGGCCTGGCGGTGGCCAGCCGGTCGCGCAGTGAGGAGTTGACCGGCGGCCTGATGAACATGGCGACCTGGCCGATGATGGGTTTGTCGCAAGTCTGGTTCTCGCTGGAAGGAGCACCGCCTACGGTTCAGTCCGTCGCCAATGCTCTGCCGCTGACGCATCTGGTCAGCGCGGCCCGGGAAATTACCACCGAAGGCGCCACCTTGTTGCAAGTGAGCGACCACTTACTGATTTTGCTCGGTATGACGGCCCTGTTTCTGAGCATTGCGGCTCTGTTGTTCAACTGGGACAGCGATCACCGCTAATTATTCAAGTTCTGGAGTTCGCCTAAGAAGCTAGCAGCGGGTGCCGGGTGTGCCCCTGCGGTCTAGGCCCGAGACGTCGGACCGCCATTGACGGATTCACGCCGACCCCACAGGGGCATGCCCGGTAGCCGATGCGGGCCAACGCCCCCCAGCCGACCCGGACGCCGATTCTTGAGTAATTACTAAACCCGGTGCACCTGAAGCGCTCCGGTTTAGTCTATACTGCCGGGTTTCAACCCCTGTTCCAAAGCCGTACGGAAGTAGCATGCGTTCAATTCTGGTTTCAATCATGGCCCTGTTTCTGGGCATCTGTTTACTGCTGCTGGGTAACAGCCTGCTCAGTACCTTGCTGGTGTTGCGTGGTGTCGCTGAAGGCTTCTCCGGCCAATACCTGGGCATTCTGACTTCGGTGTATTTTCTGGGGGCGCTGGTCGCCACGCTGATGGCCTCGACCATGATCAAGCGGATGGGCCATATTCGCTGTTTCACCTTCTGCACGGCTTTGCTGGGCTGCAGCATTCTGGCCTATGTGCTGGTCATTTCGCCCATCGCCTGGCTGATTATCCGGTTTGTTACCGGTTTCGGCGTTTTTGTGATGTACACCGTGATCGAGAGCTGGCTGAACGGCCAGACGCAAGACGCCTATCGCAGCCGGGTGTTTTCGATCTATACGCTGGTGAATCTTGTCGCCATTGCCGCCTCGCAGCAGCTGCTGCGCATCGACAGCGTCACCAGCTATACCCTGTTCGTGCTGGCCAGTTTTCTGGTGACAGCGGCGATCATGCCGGTTTCCTGGACACGTCTGCAGCAACCGCACGTGCCGGTCGATATGCCGTCGATGAGCATCCTGAAGCTGTTTGACGCGGCTCCGGTCGCGGTTACCGGTGTGGTGGTCTCCGGCCTGATCATGGGGCCATTCTGGGGGCTGACGCCGCTGTTCGTGGCCGGCCTGGGCTACACCGAAAACCAACTGGCTGCCTTCATTTCGATCTCAATTCTGGGCGGGGCGGTGATTCAGTACCCGGTAGGTCGCTGGTCTGATCGCATGGACCGGCGTCGGGTCGTGCTGGTGACCTTCGTATTGAGCACGCTGTTGGCGCTGGCCATGGCGTTAAGCGCCTGGTACCTGCCTGTGGAGCGGGCGCTGATGACGGCACTGTCAGTCGTGTTTTGCGGGCTGGTTCTGGCCGTGTACCCAATTTCCGTGGCCCACCTGGTAGATCGCATTCACAAAGACCATCTGGTCGCCGGATCCAGCGGCCTGCTGATGCTTTATGGCCTTGGGTCATTTATTGGGCCCGCACTGGCCGGTGTGGCGCTCGAATACCTGGGTGCCGGCGGCTTGCCCGCTTATTACCTGATCACACTGGCGGCGTTCAGCCTGGTGCTCACCGTGCAACTGATTCGGTCGCGCATCGTCGAGCGTCCGGAAGATCACGAAAGCCAGTACGTGGCCATGGTGCGTACTTCACCCAACGTACTGCCGATGCACCCTGAATCGGAAGAGGATGTAGGCGCGCCCGAAGAACGGCGAAGCGAGGATCGGGAGTCGGCTTAGAAGCCTCGGCAAAATCGATGACTGTTAAATCATTGATTTTGTGAGAGAAGTAAAAATCGCAATGTTTGGTTCTCGTGTTTTGACCGATTCGTCAGGAACGAATCAGCAGTTTACCCCGACAGGGTGAGCTACATGGATGTAGCTCATAAAAAGGCAGTAAGCCTTTTTCAACACCCTGTTAGAGCTCGTCTGTGCCGACTTCAATCTCTTCGTCAGTCAGCTCTGAAAAGCCTTGCTTGGTCTCGTAGCGATCCAGCGCCGCGGCACAGAGCTGATAACCGTCATCGATCATTTCGGCGGCCAGATGATAGTCAAACAGACCACCGACGCCGCGTGGAATTTCAATCAGCACATCGGGCTGGTGTGCGGCCAGTTTCATGTGGGCAATGGTATTTTGCATGGTATCGATGGAGCGGTTCATCAGTTCGAGCATGCTCCACTGATTCTGTGGTTCTTGAGAGTCGTCTTTTTCCGACCACCAGCGGTCTATAAAGCGATTGATGGCCCGGTGGACCGTATTTTGCGCTTCCTCGGAGATTTTGACCTGTTTTTTGTTTCTGGACCGCTCCGCTTTACCCGGCATCTCGGCGCGACCGTTGAGGTTGACGGCAATGGTCAGGTCGGTCTGAGTCTTCAGTGTGGGCGCGATCGGAACCGGGTTCAGCACGCCGCCATCCACCAGCATCATGCCCCGGTAAGGGTGGGGTTTGAACACCGATGGAATGGCAATCGACCCCCGTATCGCTTCAAACAGCGAGCCGTCGTTGAGCCAGATCTCCCGCTGCCGCTCGATATCCACGGCCACGGCGGTAAACTCGATGGGCAGGTTTTCGATCTGGGCATCGCCGACCTGACGTTTTAACACTTCCATGATCTTGTAGCCTTTGAACAGGCCACCCCCATTGAACGACAGGTCGAGCAATCGCAGTACATCAGTGCGTTCCAGTGCGCAGACCCAGCGTTCGTACTGGTCCAGCTTGCCCGCCGCATAGAAGCCGCCGACCAGAGCCCCAATGCTGGCACCGGCGATATTGACGATTCGGTAGTTCCGGTCTTCAAGACAGCGGATAATGCCAATGTGAGCCATACCCCGGGCGCCGCCACTGCCTAATACCAGCGAGACGGTTTTTTGTTCGTTCACGCGATTGCTCCTTTGGCCATAATGAAAGTTCAGAGCCTCGCTGAGGTTCCATGCGTAAAGTATGAAGCCAAAACACTGAAATGCCACCCCTATGCCACGCCGGGATAGAGGCTCGGCCAAAGCGGCGCTACACTGTCAGGGTCGGAGCCTGGCGGCTCACGAAGAAACACCCTGTTGAGGAGTCCTGAGTGTTAGATTCAGTCCAGATAGCTTTTGATCCAGCCAGTTTGGATATGTTGAACTTCCTGCTCGCGATCATGATGTTTGGCGCAGCTCTGTCGGTAAAGGTCAGCGATTTTCATTACGTGTTGAAATCGCCCAAAGCGCCGGTGATCGGCCTGATCTGCCAGTTCATACTGTTGCCCGCCGCGACCTATGGGCTGACCCGGGCGCTGGCACTGGATCCGTCGCTAGCGCTGGGCATGATACTGGTGGCGGCCTGTCCGGGTGGCAGCTTCTCCAACATCATCACCTTTCTCAGTCGCGGGCACGTCGCCACCTCGGTCAGCATGACCGCCATCTCGTCACTGGCGGCCATTATCATGACCCCGCTGAACTTCACCTTCTACGCCTCACTTGCCCCGGAAACCCGGGCCATCGTTCAGGCCATTGATGTTGAGCCGCTGGCCATGGTGCAGTTGATCGGCTGGGTACTGGGCGTGCCGCTGGCGCTGGGCATGCTGGTCGGGCACAAGTTTCCGGCCTTTGCTGCCCGGGCAGACAAACCCGCCCGCTGGGTCTCCCTGGCCATCTTCCTGATATTTGTTGGAATTGCCTTCTCGCGCAATGGCAGGCTCTTTGTCGAGCATGCCACGGCGTTTGCCGGCTTGGTTGTTGTGCACAATGCCCTGGCGCTTATTCTCGGCTGGGCCGCCGCATCCTGGGCCCGATTACCAGAAGACCAGCGACGTGCTGTGATTCTTGAAGTGGGTATTCAGAATTCCGGCTTAGGGCTCATTATCCTGTTTTCGTTTTACCCGAACCTGGGCGGTATGATGCTGATCACCGCTTTCTGGGGAGTCTGGCATCTGGTCAGCGGGCTGCTGCTGTCAGCCTACTGGTCCCGCAGGCCACCGCAGCTCGGTATCGGAATTGCCTAGGATCTTTGCGCTGTCTGTAACCGGTTCTGCAGCCACAAAGCCTGATCAGCCAGACTGCCGTCTGCCGGCAAATCAGTGGCCTGAATTACCTCGACTACCCGCAGGTGAATGCGCTGATGCTTGCCCAACCGATACGCCCAGACCTGAAACACAGCCCGCAGGACGGGGCTGATACCATGCAACACTTGTCGCCAGGGCGCGCGCGGCATCTCAACATCAACCAGTACAATGGGCCGGCTGGTTTCCCGGGCGAGACGAATAATGCCAGTGCGCCAGGCCGGGTCGACCGCGGCCTTCCAGAAAGGTCGGGCCCGGCTTAACCCGCCCGCCGGCGTGATCACCAGACGCCCGTCCTGTTGCAACCACTGGCTGGCCGCCGCCAGTGTTTTACTGCCACCCAGTGAACGCCGCTCACTGTCGAGACTGACCGACAGAAACACCTCGCGCAGCGGACCGAACACATTCAGAAAGTTACGCGCCATAATCCGCGTCGGCACCCGGGTGCGACTGGCCAGCCAGGCCAGCCCCAGCCCATCAAACAGACCATGCGGATGATTCCCCGCCACAATGCAACTGCCCAGACTGTCGAGCAATTCGGTATTTTCAACGCTCAGCGAAAAGTCATTTCGGCGCAACAGGGATTCGAGCATGCCATGCAAGTCGCCATCGCCCGATTTCCAGGCATCGTTCAGCAATTGCTCTGCCCAATTAACACCCACGATTTTAAATACAGTCCGGCGAATCGGG
>DASSWT010000057.1:0-5051 GCA_035704555.1 Saccharospirillum sp.
GTGATCACGACGGATGAGATGACGCTGGCGGAATCCGGAGCCATTCTTGAATGGCTGGCGGAACGGCATGTAGAGAAGGGATTGTCAGTGCCAGCGACCGATCCCGCCCGGGCGGACTATCTGTACTGGCTGCACTATGCCGAAGGAACCCTGATGCCGTTGCTGGTGATGACGCTGGTGTTTCGTCGGGTGCCCAAATCGCGCATGCCATTCTTTGCCAAACCGGTGGCAAAAAATATTACCCGTCGGGTGATTGGCAGTTACATCCAACCGCAGGTGGAGACTCAGCTTCGGGTGTTGAACGACCATTTGCAGCAGCGCGACTGGCTGGTTGCCGACCGCTTTACCTGTGCCGATATTCAGATCAGTTACCCGCTTGAAGCCGCGGCCGGACGCTATGGGCTGGGCGAGGCTTATCCGGCATTGGAAGCCTACCTGGAGCGATTGCGGGCGCGGCCGGCCTATCAGGTTGCTATCGACAAGGGTGGCCCGGTTACCTTGTAAGGGTGGCAGGGGCGCTGCCATGTTCTCGTCTATACTGCCGGTCACTGTTTTCTGATTCGAGCCTCTATGTCTCATCACAAAGATACCCACAGTGTCCGGCCATCTCCCAATGCGGCGGTTGCCTGGGCGCTGATCGACAAGTTGCGGGAAGGCATTGTCCAGTTGGATGCGGAGGGCCGCATAGCGCTGATCAATCAGGCGGCCTGTGACCTGCTCGGTGGAGACGGCGATGATATGTACGGTCTGCCCTGGGAGGCTGTTTGTGATCATTGCATGAGCAATGGCCGGCGTTATCAGTCCGGCCAGAGCCCGATTCGTCATGCACTGGCCGACAATCGCGAGCGGCGTATAGAGGGAGACCGTTTTGTCGGGCTCGATGGGGTCAGCCGGGTTGTCAGTTACGACTGCCTGCCGGTGAGCGACGACAAACCCGCCGGGCTGGTGCTCAGCTTTGTTGATACCACGGCCGAGGTGTTGACCGAGCAGTTGCACACCTGGGAGGCGTCGATTCTGACGCTGATGTCCGGCGGCGCACGGCTGGGTGCTCTGCTTGAAGCAATTTTGAATGGGCTGGATGTTCTGACACCGGGTGGTCAGAGCGCTGTGGTGTTGCTTGACCCGAACACCCAGGCCCGTACCCGGGTGTTTGCGGCCAATCTGACCTCCCGGGATCGTGACGCCCTGCTGAGCGAAGTGTCCGAACCGCCAGGAAATCACCTCCTCGACCTGTGGCCTATCAAAGATGACGCCGGGCGGGTGTGGGCTTTGTTGTATTGTCTCGGCCTTGGTCATCTGGAAGCGGGGCGACCTGAAAGACGGGCCCTGGAACGAGCGATCAGCCTGATTCGACTGGCCCTGGAGCAGGACCAGATCCACCGGATCCGTGAAGACAGCGACCGCCGCTTCGAACAACTGGCGGAACAGGTCAGTGAAGTGTTCTGGCTGACCGAAAAGGATGGCACGCCGTTGTACGTCAGCCCGGCGTTTGAACGCATATGGGGCATCTCAGCGGCACAGCTGTACCAGCAACCCTGGGTGTGGCTGGAGCGCGTTGTAGAGGAAGACCGCAGCCGCGTTATCAACGCCCAGTCGTTGCAGGCAGGTGGGCACTACCGGATTGAGTACCGGGTCAGCCGACCGGACGGCCGGATGTGCTGGGTTGAGGATCAGGCGTTTCCAGTCAGGGATGAGGCTGGCCGGGTGGTTCGTATTGTCGGCACGACCCGCGACATTACTGCGCAGAAGGCAGCGGAGCAGCGCATTAACGATCTGCTGGCCGATCTTCGGCGCAGCAATGAGGAACTGCAATCCTTTGCCTCCATTGTTTCTCACGATTTGCAGGAGCCATTGCGCAAAATACAGATGTTTTCCGAGCGCCTGCAACGGGATACCATCGACCTGGACGAGCGCCAGTCCCATTTCCTGGAACGCATGCATCAGGCTGCGGTGCGCATGCGTAATCTGATTCAGGCGCTGCTCGGCTATGCCCGGATCAGTACGATTGATGAACCCATGCAGCCCGTGGACCTTAATCAGGTATTGGATGATGTACTGGCCGACCTTGAGTTCAGCCTGACAGAAGCCGGTTGCCAGGTAACCCGGGAGTCGCTGCCGGTGATTCAGGGGTTCGGCAGCCAGTGGCGTCAGATACTGCTCAATCTGATCAGCAACTCACTCAAATTCCGCCGACCCGAAGTCACACTGCAACTGGACATTCGTATGGCCGTCAGTGCTGACCACCGTCAGCAAATAATAGTAACCGACAATGGACTGGGCTTTGAGGTGCCGCAGCACCCGAACCTGTTCAAACCCTTTTACCGCATCGGCCAGGCGCCTAGTGTCGAAGGTACCGGCATTGGGCTCGCCATAGTGGAAAAGAGTGTGCGTCAGCACGGTCTTACTATCCGGGCCGAGAGTACTCCGGGTGAGGGCAGTCGTTTTATTATTGAGTGGCCCGCTGAGGCATATCCGGTGTCACCGGCAACGCCTAAGCCAACCTTATGATGTCTGCAACCAGCCTCAAAACAGTCACCATTCTGGCGCTGATTCTGGTGTTCGCCACCGATGCGCTGACCCCGCTGGGGTTTGCTCACGGTATGCTGTACACGCCCATTCTCATTCTGACATTGTTTATCGGCAGCCGCTGCTGGTTGTTCTGGGTGGGTTTTGTTTCCTGCATACTGATTCCGGCAGGCGTTCTTGTTTCAAGGGCAACGGAAGTATCACCGCAGGTATATTGGCCCAATCGGCTGGTTAGCCTCGTTTTGCTGGTGGCCACAGGCATTTTGCTTGACAGTTTGAGGGGCGTTTTAAAATCCCGGCGTCGAACGATCGACAAGCTCGAGGCAGCCCGGCTGAAGCTGGAGCAACAACAAGTCCTGACGAACATCGCCAGTCACCTCGGACGTCTGGGCGGCTGGTCCTATGATGCAATTGAAGGAACGCTGAGCTGGTCGCCAGAAATTTTCCGTATCTATGGTTTGTCACCGGATTCACCGGTGCCGACGCTCGATGAGGCCTTCGGTTTCTATGACCCTGACATACAACCTGTATTACGCTGGCACTTTGAACGTTGCCTGAACGAGGGCATACCCTTCGATTTTGAAATAAAAGTGCACACGGTGGCGGGAACCTTGATCCCGGTGCGAGTGCTGGGCCAATCGCTCTACCGGAACCAGGAAATTGTTGGCGTACAGGGGGCTTTTCAGGATCTAAGCGATTATAAAAAACTCGAACAAAGCGCTCGTTACCGGCAGCGATTATTTTCCGAGTTGACTGACTCATTGCCCATCATTGTCTGGATGGCCAATGATCAGGGTGAGGTGGATTTCCTGAATCAGGCTCTGGCGGAGTATACCGGTGTTACCCTCGAGTCAATAAACCTCCCCATGGGTTGGCTGGATCTGTTGCACCCCGAAGACCGGGAACCGACCATGGCGGATTGGGAGCAGGCCGTGCGAAAGCATCAGGCTTACACAACAGAGTTTCGAATCCGCAGGCACGATGGTCACTACGGGCATTTTCTGGTCAGTGCTCAACCGGTTGATCACCCCGGGGAGGGCAGTCGCTGGTATGGCACCGCAACCGATATGGATGAGTACCGGCAATTGCACGAGCAACTGCACCAGGCTCGTCGGCTGGAAGCGATAGGGCAACTGACCGGGGGCCTGGCACACGACTTTAACAATCTGTTGACGGTGGTTACTGGAAATGCAGGTCTGCTGCGCGACCAGTTGAGTGATCGTCCACAGGCACGGGAAATGGCAGATCTGGTGATTCAGGCAGCCAATAATGGGGCGAAGTTAACCAAAAGCTTACTGGCTTTCTCCCGGCGCCAGACATTGACGCCTTCCCGGTTTGATGTGGCCAGCATGATAGAGGCAATGGAACCCCTGCTGCGCAACAGTACCGGCAAAGCCATTGAGTTCAAGGTAACGCTGGCGTCACCATTGCCATCGGTGGTTCTGGACCGCGCCCAGCTTGAAAGTGCCATTCTCAACCTGACGATCAATGCGCGGGATGCGATGCCCGGTGGCGGAACATTGCACCTGAGTGTCTACAGGGCAGGCCAGGAAGCCTTGTTCGGGGTGAAGGACCCGACTGCGACGCGTGAGTGGGTGGTCATTGAAATCACAGATACCGGGCATGGCATGAACGAAGCGACTCAGGCCAAAGTTTATGAGCCGTTTTTTACCACCAAGAACCCTGGTCAGGGAACCGGCTTGGGTTTGAGCCAGGTGTTCGGGTTCGTCACCCAGTCGGGAGGTGAGGTTAAATTGCGCTCAGAACCCGGAAGTGGAACCCGTGTCAGCCTGTGCTTTCCGGTTTCTCCGTAGCGGCCTGAACTGCATGGCGACCGCTGTATGAGTGCAGGCTTAAGCGCTGGGTCAATGCTGTACGTAAATACTCAGGTCGCGGCCAAACTCGGTTTCCAGAGCCAGTAATTTTTCGATGTGCCGGGCCGTTAATTTCTGGCCCTGTGTCAGCATCAGGATGTCCTGGTTGGTGTAGACATCCTGGGCCAGAATCATACCAGGTTCCAGTGTTCTGGCCGATACCAGGTGGCCTCTCTTGTCGGCTTCCTCTTCCTCTACTTCCACTTCTTCAATGGCCATAGCGTCTTTCAGTATCTGGTACAGGGAATCCGGGTAGCGAACATTGACCCAGGGTTCAATGTCTTTCAAGGCTTCTATTTGAACATTCATGCTGCCGACGCGTTTACCCAGTTTGGCTTTTTTATCGCGAAACTTTTCCAGCGCCAGTGTGTAGTCCCGACACAGAAGCACAAGCTGGCTACCCAGTGGAATTTCATCTTCTTTTAATTTCTGTGGAAAACCGGAGCCATCCCAGTGCTCACGGTGATGATTGATGTACAGGCTCACCCTGGCGAGGTAGTCCACACTGGTCAGCAACTGGACACTCCGTTTCTGGAATCAGTCGGCGCAGGATATAAGTGAAGATCGAACCGAGTTAGAAATTGGGCTTTCGGTAGATAAGATGGGCCCGCTGGGATTCGCAGACATCAATAGCCACCCCGGGCTATCGGC
>DASSWT010000194.1:0-7956 GCA_035704555.1 Saccharospirillum sp.
GGCCGGGGTGATTGTGATCGACAACACCGGTCGCATTAGCCGAATCAACCCCGCTGCCGAAGACCTGTTGCGCAGTGATACCACCCCCCGCCTGATCGGCGAGCCCTGGGTTCGCATTATTCGTCACGCCTTTAAACCCCGCCAGGACGATGGCCATGAAATCTCGCTGGTCGACGGTCGCCTGGTCAGCATCGAAACCTGTGCCCTCGACAATGCCGGTCAGTTGATACTGCTGACCGACCAGACCGAGACGCGCGCCCTGCAGGCGCAGTTGTCGCGTCACGAACGGCTATCGGCCATGGGGCGTATGGTCGCCTCCCTGGCACACCAGATCCGCACGCCCTTGTCGGCCGCCATGCTGTATGCCTCCAACCTGAAAAACCCCAGGGTCAGCCAGCCAGTGCGCGAGCAATTTGTCGATAAACTGCTCGGTCGGTTGCATCACCTCGAACAACAGGTGCAGGACATGCTGGTGTTCGTAAAAGGCGAGTGCAAACTGATTCATAAAGTCACCGTAGGAGAGCTGTTTTCGGCCATGCAGGACAACCTGTCGGTGCTGATTCAACAGCACCCGGATGCCCTGGAGTGGCAGGACCAAAGCGAGGGTGCCGAACTGCAATGCCAGAAAGATGCGCTGGTCAGTGCATTGAGCAACCTGGTCACCAACGCCTTCGAGGCCATTCGTTCCAATCCCCGAATTTCGATACTGGCCCGTGAAGAAACCGGTCGGCTGGTGCTGACCATTTCCGATAACGGACCCGGTATGGATGAGGCGACCCTTAACCAGGTAACCGAACCGTTTTTTACCACCAAAAGCCATGGCACAGGCCTCGGTATACCGGTTGTTATGGCCGTGACCCGGGCTCACCACGGTGAATTTCATATTAACAGTCAACCGGGTGAGGGCACTCAGGTTGCCCTGTCTTTTCCGGTTAAAGGCTAATCGCCAGCGTGACCTGGTGCGATATACCGCGCAGTCGGGTATGAGGAGAGATGCATGCGAGTACTCATTGTTGAAGACGATGCCAGCCTGAGAGAGGCGGTGAGCGATACTCTTAAATTGTCGGACTATGAGGTCATTGAAGCCGATTGCGGTGAAGCCGCCATCGCGCGACTCAACGAAGCCCAGGTCGACTTCATCGTCAGCGACGTCAATATGCCCGGCATGGATGGTCATGAATTGCTGGCCTACGTGCGCCAGAATCAGCCTCAGATCCCGTTTCTGCTGGTCACCGCCTACGCCACTGTTGAAAAAGCCGTATCCGCCTTGCACGCCGGCGCGATCGATTACCTGGTAAAACCCTTTCAACCCGAGCAACTGATCGACTTGCTGGAGCGCCACGGGAATCAGCCCAGTGCCTCAATTGATGAGCCCATCGCCAATGAAGTTTCAAGCCAGCAGGTATTGATGCTGGCCCGCAAAGTAGCGGTAACCGATAGCACTACCCTGATCAGCGGCGAAAGCGGTACCGGTAAGGAAGTGCTGGCAAGATACATTCACCAGCATTCGCCACGAGCCCAGCAGCCCTTCGTTGCAATTAACTGCGCGGCCATTCCGGAAAACATGCTGGAAGCGACGCTTTTTGGTCACGAAAAAGGCGCCTTTACCGGTGCCATTGCCAGCCAGCCCGGCAAGTTCGAGCAGGCCAACGGCGGTACGCTGTTGCTCGATGAAATTTCCGAAATGGACATGGGTTTGCAGGCGAAATTGCTGCGCGTATTGCAGGAGCGGGAAGTCGAACGCATCGGCGGTCGCAAGGTCGTTGAACTGGATGTTCGGGTACTGGCGACCACCAACCGCGATCTGATGCGTGAAGTACAGGCGGGCCGGTTCCGGGAAGATTTGTACTACCGCTTAAATGTCTTCCCGTTGCAATGGCAGCCATTGCGCGCGCGAC
Source organism: Saccharospirillum sp. (assembly GCA_035704555.1). Taxonomy (GTDB): domain Bacteria; phylum Pseudomonadota; class Gammaproteobacteria; order Pseudomonadales; family Natronospirillaceae; genus Saccharospirillum. The sequence goes on from DASSWT010000194.1 coordinate 1,899, forward strand.
GCGACGACCTGATACCACTGGCGAATCACCTGTTGGCCAAGCACGCCAAAAAAATGCATAAACCACGCGTTATGCTCGACGATTCAGCCCGTGCCCGCATTCTTTCGTACGACTGGCCCGGCAATATTCGGGAGCTGGACAACGCCTTGCAAAGAGCGCTGATTTTACAATCTGGTCAGTGGGTAACGTCTCAGGATCTTGGGTTGGAAGGCGAGCATCTGATCGACTTTGAACCTGCCCGACAGCAGGCCATGGTGCAACAGGCCGATGTAATGTCGAATACCATTATGGGCGAGTCGGTTGAGCCGGATGAACCTGAAACCGCCGTGCATGAATCCATGCAGGTTGACCTGAAACATCGTGAGTTCGAGATTATTCTGGATGCGTTGCGGGTCACTCAGGGGCGTAAAAACCGGGCGGCGGATAAGCTGGGTATTTCAGCCAGAACCTTGCGTTACAAGCTCGCAAGAATGCGGGAAATTGGGATGGATGTGGATGGGGCAATAGCCGGTATTCGGTGAGGTTGGTTTTGAAAAACGAACGGCTGCGCCGTTCCCCCTCTCTCTAGCTCTCTCCCCCAGGGGTGGAGAGAGGACAGGAATGTGCAGTGCCCTTAGCGATGGGCGCTGGTCACATTCAACCAACTCACTGCTCCCTCTCCCGTCCCACGGGAGAGGGCTGGGGAGAGGGTTCTCTACTCAAGCCAAAGAGCTTTTCTTGGACAACCAATGTTCATATTCTTCCTGACTCAGCACCCGGGCTACGTCTTCCAGCATGACCGGAATGCCATCGCGAATTGGGTAGGCGAGTTTGGCGGCGGTTGAAATCAGTTCTTCCTTTTCCCGGTCGATTTGCAGGGGCGCCTTGGTGACCGGGCAGACCAGAATATTCAGCATTTGTTTATCGATCATCATTGCGGTGGCCCTCGTGGGTGCAGTCCGTTTTCTGTTTGGTGTCTTGCGCAGCTGTGTCATCCGCTGGCAGATCATCATAGTCTGGTAATGGCACGCCCGGTACCGGGTCGATGCCGCCTTCACAACCCGGGTGACAGCGGGCGATGCGTTTGATCGCCAGCCAGCTGCCCTTGAACGCGCCATGGTGTTGCAAGGCAATCAACGCGTATTCCGAGCAGGTCGGATAATACCGGCAGCGTGGCCCGAGCAGTGGGCTGATGGCCAACCGGTAGAACTTCACCACGCCGATCAGCGGCCATTTCAGCACAGGGTTGGCTCCGCCTGGCTCAGGCTTCGCGAGACCATTGAGTGCCTTCACGGGTGTCCTGAATCAGAATGCCCGCTCGCTTCAGTTCATCTCTGATTTCATCGGCCCGGCTAAAGTCTTTGGCTTTTTTGGCGTCCTGGCGTTGCTGAATCAGGTCTTCAATTTCGTCGGGTTGCATGCCACCTTGCTGCTGGCCGTGAAACCAGGTCATCGGATCCTGCTGGGCGATGCCCAGGATGTTGGTAATGGCTTTTAGCTCGCCCTTGAGCCGGGCACGTTCGGTGTTATCCGTTGTCTTGAAGAACTGACCGGTCAGCTCATAAAGCGCCGCAATGGCTTTGGGCGTGTTCAGATCATCGAGCAGGGCCTGAACCGCTTCCAGCGATGACAGATCATCCGGCACCATGGCTTCAAGCTCCTGGCTATCACGCAAAACGGTATAGAGCCGGTCCAGGGTCTGACGGCTCTGGCTCAGCAATTGTTCCGACCAGTTCAGGTTCGAGCGGTAATGGGCCGACAACAGAGTCAGACGAACCACTTCACCCGGTTGCTCGTTCAGAACATCGCGCAAGACGGTAAAATTGCCCAGCGACTTGGACATTTTTTCGCCTTCGACATCGAGCATGGCGTTGTGTATCCAGTACCGGGCGTAGCCCTGGCTGTCGGGCACGCAGCACAGGCCCTGAGCCATTTCGTTCTCGTGGTGCGGGAAAATCAGGTCGCTGCCACCGCCGTGAATATCGATGGTATCGCCCAGGTGCGCCATAATCATGGCGGTGCACTCAATGTGCCAGCCGGGGCGACCACGACCCCACGGACTGTCCCAGCCGGGCAGGTCCTCGCTAGAGGGTTTCCAGAGTACAAAATCCATCGGGTGGCGTTTGTAGTCGGCAACCTCGACCCGGGCGCCGGCCATCATGTCGTCGATGTTGCGGCGTGACAGTTGGCCGTAGTCTCTCATCGAGTCGACTGCGAACAGCACATGACCTTCGGCGGCGTAGGCATGGCCGCGGTCGATCAGCCGTTCAATGATGTCGATGATCTGCGGGATGTGTTCGGTTGCACGAGGCTGCAGCGTTGGCTCGAGATTACCCAGGGCCGCCATGTCTTCCTGGTAGGCGTTGGCGTAGGTGTCGGCGAAGGTCTTGATGTCGACGCCTTCGGCTTTCGCGCTGGCGTTGATCTTGTCGTCTACGTCGGTCAGGTTGCGAGCGAAGATGACGTTCGAAAACTGGGTTTTCAGCACCCGGAACAGCAAGTCGAACACCACGGCCGAACGGCCATTGCCGACGTGAATGTAGTTGTAGACGGTTGGGCCGCAGGCGTAAAACGTCACTCTGTTCGGGTCGAGCGGTACAAAGGGTTCTTTTTTACCGGACAGGGTGTTGTAAACAGTCAGCGTCATCTGCGGTTCCGAAGCTCTCTTGAGTGATTCAATGAATGTAAGGCAGTAGCGGGCAGTGTAACACCGCAGCGTCAGGCGGTCATGAGCCGGATTCTGCGATGGCGCCTTTCATCACGCCTTCAAAGGCGCGTACGCGCCAACGGTCTCGCGGGTACTCCATAGCCAGGCTGTTGGCCAGATGCGCGGCGATCAGCTCAACCGTGGTGTCGGTTTTAAGGGTTTCGGTTCGCGCCTGTGGTAGCCAGACATCAAACCGGCCCTGCTCAGCGTCGTAACCGACATGGATCAGGTCTGAATCGGAGCCCGGGCTGGCTACGATGTCCTCTTCGGTAATCAGATAGATGTCCTGAAACCGTTCCGCCCAGTCTCGCTCAACCTCGGCATCGCGCTTACCATTGCGGAAAATCTCGACGCGGGACCGGTGTCCGTGACAGATTCGCTGGCAGTCGCCCTGGTGTTTCTTCAGGCCGTGCGAGTAATGGTAGAAAGGGCCGTCGATCACTTCGCTGCGCAGGCGTAAAACGACCTGGGAGACGTTGTCTGGCACCAGGGTGTTGAGGTGCGCTTCCAGTGTTGGCCGCACCGAGTCGATGCTGATGTCGTCGGTCTCGACCAGGTACACGGCCTCCCGCGGCGACTCATACTGAAACCTCAGGGCACCCCGGGCGTTGTGGTATTCGGCCAGAATGCGCTCACCGTTGTCAGTCTCCTGCAGTGTCAGCCCGGGCAATTTTGCTGGCAGCACCAGGGTGTGATCCATCCCGGAATCGAGCGCGGCTTTGAGCAGCTTTTTGACGTGGCCGAAGTCGAACACCATGCCTTCTTCGTTCAGTTCGCCCACCAGCTCGACGTCGACAATCCAGCTTTCGCCCACCACGCCGCGGGTCGGGTGAAAATAGCTGAAGTCCAGAACGGTCAGGTTGTCTACGAAAAGGCGGCTCATTATGGGTCCGGTTGGGAAAAGGGGCGCGTATTTTAGCAGCTTGTGGAGCTGGAGGGGAGCGGTAGCTGAATGGATAAAAGCTAAACCACAATTGTAACGGCTGCGCCGTCCCCTCTCTCTAGCTCTCTCCCCCAAGGGTGGAGAGAGGACGGGTGTGTTCAGCGTTGCGAGCGACTGGCACTGGTTGCAATTCAGCCAACTAATGGCTCCCTCTCCCGCCGTGCGGGAGAGGGCTGGGGAGAGGGTACGCTCTTGGTTTTATGCTCTGGTGTTTAGCGTTTTTCCGTCAAAGTTTTTTCGCGACATCCAATAACTTTGGCTAAACTTCGGACAAACCTTCCGGGAAACCCACCGTGAAAAAAGTCGACCCCTGGCTTGAAGCCGGGCTGAAAGCGCGGGAAATGCGCAAAAGCCTGGGCTATTCCTACCTGGCTGCCGATGAGATCATCCGCAGCATGCGCGCCTTGCGCGAAGCCTTGCCGCTACCCGACAGCAGCAAAGCGCTCCCTAAGCCTCCAATTGAGGAGGAGCCTGGTAGCTGACATCGGTCACCCAGTACTCGTACTCGCCGTTTGGGGTTTGTACCCTGATTTCATCGTCGATGGTTTTTTTCAATAGCGCCCGCGCCATGGGCGAGTCGATGCTGATGTAGCGCGGGTCGAGGTCGAACTCGTCCGGCCCGACCAGGCGCATTACCCGGGGTGTTTCGTCTTCATCGACCACACGCACCCAGGCGCCGAAGAAGATCCGGTTCTGGTCATCGGGCAGGGTGGCCACCACCTGCAGTGATTCCAATCGCTTGGTTAAAAAGCGCACCCGGCTGTCGATCTGGCGCAATCGCTTCTTGCCGTAGATGTATTCGGCATTTTCTGACCGGTCCCCCTGTTTGGCAGCGTCTGACACTTCCTGGGTAACCAGTGGGCGTTCCACATGCCACAGTTCGTGCAGTTCGGCGCGCAGTCTGGCTTCGCCTTCCGGCGTGATGTAGGGGCTGCTGCGCGGACGCGGCGGTCGGTAGCGGCTCATCGTTGTCCTCGAATCAGTTGGCGAATGATAAAACGGTTCGGGTTCAGGTAATTGGCCACGGACTGGGCAACCGGCAGGGGTTCACCGCAGATCCAGGCGGCCAGGGCACGTGAGGCCAGCGGAATTGAGCACAACCCTTTCGAACCGTGCGCCAGGTTGACCCATAAACCGGGGCGGTAAGGCGGCGCAGGGAGGCGATTGGTCAGTCGTTTGGTCAGGCCAGTTTGATACATCTCAACAAAACGTTCAGCGTCCAGCAAAGGGCCTACCTGTGGAAAGTAATCGGGCGAGGCGCAGCGCTGGCCGGCGCGTGCATCCCGCACTGTCTCCTGGCCGCTAATCAGCTCCGGCAGTCGCTGATGAGCATTGTTCAGGTTGTCGATGTCGTCCTGTTCACTCAATTCGGGTGCGGCCTGGCCCACGTGAAAACTGGCCCCCAGGCTGTGAGCTCCGTCAAACGCCGGTACCAGATATCGGTCGGAGCAGATCACAGTCTTCAGGCTGGTCAGAGCAGGTGTTGATTCAATGCGGGTGACCTGACCACCAATGGGTTTCAGTGGCAAATACTGGCTCTGTGCCAGGTGTTTGGCGTACCAGGCGTTGCAGAGTATGACCTGGCTCGCTTCCAGAGTCCGTTGGCCATTGGCGGTCTCGCACAGCACGTGCCATTGGCCGTTGACGAGCTGATTGAGCGTCTTGGCGTGGTGACCGGTTAGCACGCGGATGCGCGGCTCCGTTAAGCGCAAATGCACCAGTGCCGGGGGCTGTACCCAGCCGCCACCCGGGAAAAACAACGCCTCGCAGGGCAGGGAAACGCCCGCCTGCTCACTGGCCCCGGCTTGGCCGAGGCAATCGGCCAGCTCACCAGCGAACGGATTGTGCTGATGCAGGTGAGCAAAACGGCGTGCTTCCTTGGTGCCCTGGTTCAGTTGCAGCAGACCGCATTGCTGGTGCGGCACGCGGTCGGGCAGGGTAGCCAGGCGCCGCTGAGCCAGGTGCAACGCCTGGGTGTAGAAACGGTTAACGGGGGTGTCGTCATGAGACAAGCGGGCATAGACCGCCCCCTGAAGGTTACCGGAGGCACCGGTAGCCACCTTGGCGGCCTGCTCCAGCACCGTCACCTCCCAGCCACGACGCGCCAGCTCCCAGGCGGTATGCGCACCGGCCAGTCCGGCGCCAATTACAATAGCGGTGCGGTATACCGGGCTGGATGAAGCAGCAGGCCAGTGCCACTCATTGCGTGGCCACAAATCCGGCCGGGGCGGGCCCTGAATGCCGGCAAAGCGGCCGTGCAGCATTTCGCGCTTCTTGCCGAAGCCTGGCCTGCGGGTAACGGAGAAACCGGCGCCCTGAAGTCCGGTGCGAACCGTGCTGGCCGAGGTAAAGGTAGCGAAGGTAGTGGCAGGATGACTCAACCGGGCCATGGTCTGATACAGCGGCGGTTGCCACATATCCGGGTTGCG